>CBDTVN010000053.1:0-18131 GCA_965364195.1 uncultured Sulfitobacter sp.
ACCGCGGACCTATTGATTACAAATCAATTGCTCTACCAGCTGAGCTATAGGGGCATTGATGGGCCGTTTAATGCCAATAGAAAGATCGTGCAAGAGGCATTTATCGTCCTTTTGCAGGTTTTACAGCTCTGGTACATAGAGATAGAGACAAAAGAAAACAGATGGGCGGCACAGAATGAAATTGGTCCTACACGTGGGCGTTCACTTTACCGAAGAAGACCGCATGATGAAGTGTCTTTTGCGCAATGCAGATGACTTTGCGGCGAAGGGGGTCATGGTGCCGGGACATGGCAAGTACCGCGCGATCCTGCGTGATACGCTGAATGCGATGGTCAGCGCGCCGCCCTCGGAGATGGCGCGTGATGTACTGGTGGATGCATTTCTGGATGATAATGAGGCGAGCCGTGTCATTCTGTCGGATGCGAATTTTTTTCGGACGCCGAAAACGGCTGTGCAGCAGGGGATGCTCTATCCTGCGGCACCTGTGCGGATGATGCGCATGGCGCAGATATTCGAGCAGGACGAGGTCGAGATATTCATGGGCATCCGCAATCCTGCGACCTTTTTGCCAATCTTGCACAGCAAGGCAGAGGATCCCGATCCCGCTGCATTCTGGGGCGGGCGTGATCCACGCGACATTCTGTGGTCCGAGACTGTGGGCCTGCTGAGCGAGGCGGTGCCAGACGTGCCGATCACAATTTGGTGCAACGAGGATACACCGCTCATCTGGGCGCATATCATCCGGCAGATGGCGGGCTTGCCTGATGATCAAAAGATTATTGGCGGGTTTGATTTGCTCAGCTCGATCATGAGCGCGGAGGGGATGAAGCGTTTTCGCGCCTACCTTAAAGATCACCCCATTATGACGGAGCATCAAAAACGCCGTGCCATTGCCGCGTTTTTGGACAAATACGCGCTTGACGGTGAGGTAGAGGAAGAGCTGGATATGCCTGGCTGGACGGATGATATAGTCGACGAGATGACTGAGATATATGATGAGGATGTGGCGAAGATCGCTGAAATGCCCGGGGTGCGGGTCCTGATGGCATAACCCGCCAGCGGGTTTCTGGATCATTTGCGCAGTGAAAAAAGAAAAGGCCAATGAGATGAGCGACTTTGAGAAAGCATCGGATGGTGCAAAAATGGATTTTTCCAAGGATATGTCCTATGGCGACTACCTCAGCCTTGATCCTATTCTGAACGCCCAGCACCCCTTGTCTGACGCCCATGACGAGATGCTGTTTATCATCCAGCACCAGACCTCCGAGCTGTGGATGCGGCTGGCCATTCATGAGCTTGAGGCGGCGCGGGTGGCGATGCTCTCGGGTGAGTTATCGGCCGCGTTCAAGATGCTAAGCCGCGTTGCGCGGATATTCGAGCAGTTGAACAATGCATGGGATGTGCTGCGCACGATGACGCCCAGCGAATATACTGCCTTTCGTCCCAGTCTGGGGAACTCCTCCGGCTTTCAATCGCATCAGTACCGCTTGGTGGAGTTTATGCTCGGCAACCGCAATGAAGCGTTGATGAAGCTGCACAAGCATAAGGCAGAATCCTTTGCGCGGCTGGAGGGCGAACTGGCCCAACCAAGCCTCTATCAAGTAGCGATAGCGCTTCTGTGTGAGCGGTTTGCCCATGCGCCCTTGGCAGGAGCGCCGGGCAGATCAGATTGGCACGCGCAACAGGAGATCCAAGACTTGTGGCAGCGCGTATACGAAGACCCACGTGCCTATTGGGACCTCTACGAGCTGGCGGAGAAGCTGGTCGACCTAGAGGACTACTTTCGCCGCTGGCGCTTTAACCACGTCACAACGGTGGAGCGGATCATCGGGTTCAAACGTGGCACAGGCGGCACAGCCGGTGTGTCCTATTTACGTAAAATGCTCGAAGTCGAGCTGTTTCCCGAATTGTGGAATGTCAGAGGAGCGCTTTAAGTGTCCAATATCCTGAGAAAAGAAGCCTTTATCCTGCCGGAGGGCGTGATCTACCTTGATGGTAATTCCCTTGGCCCAATGCCAAAAGCAGTCGCTGCGCGGGTGCAGACCATGCTGGCGGATGAATGGGGTGAGATGCTCATTCGGGGCTGGAACGGGGCAGGCTGGATGGATCAGCCCGGGCGCGTGGGGGAGCAAGTGGCACGTATCATCGGCGCGCCTAAAGGCACTGTGGTGATGGGCGACACGCTCTCGCTCAAAGTGTTCCAAGCGCTGGCCGCAGCGGTTAAGATCAATCCGGAGCGCCGCGTGATCCTCAGCGATACGGGTAACTTCCCATCTGACCTCTATATGGCCGAAGGACTGGTTGGGTTGCTGGAGCAGGGATACAAGCTGCGCACAGTGGCACCCGAAGAGGTGCTAGAGGCGGTGGACGAGAGCGTAGCTGTGGTCATGCTCACTCAGGTGGATTACCGCACGGGCCGCACGCATGACATGAACGCAGTGACTGCGGCCGTGCAGGCCAAGGGTGCTGTGATGCTCTGGGATTTGGCACACTCTGCGGGCGCGATCGAAGTGGATCTCGAAGGGTCCAACTGTGAATTTGCCATCGGTTGCACCTATAAATACCTCAACGGCGGCCCTGGGGCACCTGCATTCATCTACGTGCGCGGCGATCTGGTCGAGACGATTGAACCCGCGCTGAGCGGTTGGCTTGGGCATCGCCAGCCTTTTGCCTTTGATCTGAATTATAAAGCAGGGGCAGGGATCGAGCGGATGCGCGTGGGCACGCCGCCAGTGATCCAGCTGACGGCACTTGAGGTCGCTATGGAGCTTTGGGCCGATGTGGATATGGCGGAGTTGCGGGCGGAATCCGTAGCGCTGCAAGAACAGTTCATCAAAGAGATCGAGCGTGATGTGCCGCAGCTTACCTTGGCCAGCCCCCGTGACAGCGCCGTTCGCGGCTCCCAGGTATCGTTCCAGTTCCATGAGGGCTATGCCGCAATGCAGGCCGTGATTGACCGCGGTGTAATTGGTGACTTCCGCGCGCCAGACATCATGCGTTTTGGCTTTACGCCGATGTACCTTGATAGCGGTGACGTTAGCGCGGCAGTGGCAATCATCGCAGATGTGATGAACAACGGTTTGTGGGATCAGGATAAATACAAAGTTAGATCAAAAGTAACCTGATATCAGTATATTGAAGCTTAAAGGTAGTCTAATAGATTAACTGCTCTTGAGCAAAGGTGATGCGGCAGCGCTTAATGCAAAAAGCGCTGCTGCCATCGTGACAATGCTGGGGCCTGCGGGTGTATCGAATGCGAATGCGCCCGCCAAGCCGCCAAGGGCGGACAGGCTGCCTACAGCGACGGCAAGTCCTGCCATCGCCTCGGGTGTGCGGGCAAACGGTCGGGCCGTTGCCGCAGGGATCACCAGCATCGCCGCAATCAGCAGCGCTCCCACAACCTTGATCGCCACAGCAACTGTTACGGCAAGCGCAAGCGTCAGAATTAACTGTTCGCGGCGGGGCGAGATGCCGCTGGCCGTGGCTAGGTCGGGCGAAAGAGTGGAGGTCAATAATGCCTGCCAGCGCCAGATCAACAGCGCGAGGACCAAGGCCGCGCCCGTCCAGATCACCATCAAATCCTGTACCGTCACTGCGAGTATTTCGCCGAAAAGATAGCTCTCTAAATCTACCCGTACACCATCGATGAGCGACACAGCCACAAGCCCCAAAGCCAATGCTGCATGGGCCAACACGCCCAACAAAGCGTCCGAGCTAACCTGCCGCTCGGACAGGGATGTGATCAATAGCGCCATGGCCAACGCCACGGCCAACACGCCAGCAAACACAGGCAAGTCGGTCGCTAGTGCCAAGGCCACGCCAAGGATCGCCGCATGGCTGGTCGCATCGCCGAAATAGGCCATGCGGCGCCAAACCACGAAACATCCCAGAGGGGCGGCGGCCAGCGCCACGCCGAGCCCCGCAAGAGCGGCCCGCAATATGAAATCGTCCAGCATTATGAAGCTTCCTCATGCGCGCAGTCATGGTCGTGATGATCGTGATCATGGTCGTGGCGGTAAAGCGCCAAAGCCCCTTGGGTGCCAGTGCCAAACAGCGCGCGATATTCCGGCGCGTCAGCCACCACCTCCGGCGTTCCTTCGCAGCAGACATGACCGTTTAGGCAAAGCACACGGTCGGAGGCGGCCATAACCACATGCAAATCATGGCTGACCATCAGCACCGCACAGCCCCGCGATTGGCGCACGGCTTCGATCTGCTGGTAAAACCGTGCGGCCCCCGGCTGGTCAAGCCCTTGGGTCGCCTCGTCCAGAATGAGGATATCAGGCGATTGCAGCAATGCACGCGCGAGCAGCACGCGCTGGAACTGGCCGCCGGACAGCGCGCCGAGTTGCCGCTCGGCTAGTTCTGGCACACCAGCATCGATAAGGGCGGCGCGTGCCACATCCGCACTGACCCTTGCGGGTAAATTTAGGAAGCGCGCCACGGTGAGGGGCAGGGTGGAATCAATCGACAAGGATTGCGGAACATAGCCGATGCGCAATCCGTCAGCGCGGACCACATTGCCCTGTGCTGGTTTTATCGCTCCGATGAGCGCGCGCAGAAGCGATGATTTGCCAGAGCCGTTGGGGCCGACAATCGTCACGATTTCACCGCGTGATATGGCGATATTCACATCATGCAACACGGTGCGGCTACCGTAAGCAAGGCTTAGGTCGTGAGTTTTGATTAAAGCCACTATGCGACCTCTTGTGCGCAGTCGGGGCAGAGGCCAGTTGCTTCCACCACGGTACGCTCGATCACAAAGCCTGCGGCACGCGCCGCATCGCCCAGCCGTCCTTTGTTCAGTCCGGTATCGGCTTCGGCGACCGTCTGACACGCGCGACAGATAAGGAACGTTGGCGTGTGATCCTCCCCCGGATGCACGCAGGCGGTATAGGCATTAAGCGCCTCAATCTTATGTGCAAAACCGGCCTTCACCAGAAAGTCCAGCGCACGGTAGGCGACAGGAGGTTGCGAGCCGAGCCCCTCGGCAGACAGTAAGGCGAGAACGTCATAGGCCCCAAGCGCACGGTGCTCGGCCAGCAATATTTCCAATGTGCGGCGGCGCACTGGTGTCAGACGCAGCCCAAGGGCGCTGCAATGCGCCTCTGCTTGGGCCAACAGTGTTGTCATACAGGTGTCATGGTCCGCACATTGAAATCCGATTGGGTCGGACATGGGGTTGCTCCGTCTTGTTCATTTTTAATATTGATATGTTATAACATTATGAGTAGCAAGGGGTGGAATTGATCTCAACAGGAGTTTCCATGCGACAGCTTATTGCCGCCCTTTGTCTTCTTGCCAGCCCCGCCACCGCGCAGGATGCGCCGCGTGTGGTGGCTGATATCGCCCCGATCCATGCGCTGGTGACACAGATGATGGAAGGGGTGGGAACGCCGTCCCAGATCATCCCGACAGGCGCGTCACCGCACAGCTATGCCATGCGCCCCTCAGAGGCGCGCGCGCTGCGCGGTGCCGATCTGGTGGTCTGGGTTGGTCCTGCGCTGACCAATTGGCTTGAGGAACCACTGGATACTCTAGCGGGGGACGCGGCACGGCTCACGCTGATGAAGGACAGCCGTGCGATGACGTTGCCGCTTCGCGATGCAACTAAGCTGGGGGAAGGGCATGACCATGATCACGACCACGGCGGTCACAGCCACGAGGGCGACATTGATCCGCACGGCTGGCTCGCGCCGTCCAATGCGGTGCTCTGGGCCTCTCTCATCGCGCAAACTCTTGGCGAAGTTGATCCCGACAATGCGGAGACTTACGCGGCGAACTTGCAGAGCTTCAGTGCCGAGATGGGCGCGCTTGAGCAAGAGATCACGGCCAAGCTAAGCCCCTACCGCGATACACCGTTTATCGTTCTGCATGACGCTTTCCATTATTTCGAAGCGACCTTTGACGTCGAAGCGGACGCATTCATCGTGCCGGGGGATGGCAGCACGCCAGGGCCTGCGCAGATCAAGGCGCTGCGTGATCATTTGGCGGAAAACCCCGCCACCTGCGCCTTTACTGCCCCGCAGGAAAACGACAGCCTGTTGCGCACGGTGATTGAGGGGCAGGGTACGCGGATCGCTGTACTCGATCCTATGGGTGACGGGGCCACGCCTTATGCCATGCTGATCCGCCAGTTTGCGGATGATATGGTGGCGTGTTTGTCTCAGGGATGAAGGTATTTTTTCCTAATATCGAATATAGAAAAACGGCCCCGCTGAAATTTGCGGGGCCGTTTAAGTAAGTCAGGTAATTATTTGAAATTATTAATCTAAATTGCGATTTTACCGCCGCCTTTTTTTGTAATCACCACCACGGCTGGGCGCGGCGGCATGGCGGGGTCAAAGTCGGGCCAGCGGGTAGCTGGATCCTCAAATGTCGAGGCACGGTTAAAGCCCGCCAATTCCTTGGTCCCGTCCGTGCCGGGGTGCTGCACGGCGACAAAGAGGGTTTCTTGATCGTCGGTGAAATAGGGGCCACACATCTCACCACCGACAGGGCAGCGGAAAAACAGCTTGGACGTGCCGCGTGCCGCCCCTTCGGTCTCCACCCCATAAAGGCCGTCGGATTTTCCCGTCTTGCCCCAGTTGCTCCCTTGATCCGTGGACACCCACAGCCGCCCTTGTGCATCCATTGCTGCGTTGTCAGGGGAGCCGAACCAGCCGTTCTCGGAGGTGTCGGGGTTCCAAACAGCGCCCACCTCGGCGATCTCGGGGTCACCACAGCGCACAAGGATGGACCACGTGCCGCCGGGCGCGCCGTGATCGCCGCTGTCCTCTTTTATCTCGATGATATGGCCAAAGCTGTTCTTGTCGCGGGGGTTCGCGGCATCAACCTGCGCGCTTTTGCGCCGCGAGTTGTTGGTGAGCATCAGATAGACCGTGCCATCGCCACGCGGTTGGGCGTCCTCGGGGCGGTCCATTGGTGTGGCCCCCAGCAGATCAGCGGCCATGCGGGTGTCGATCATTACGTCGCCTTGGTCGCCAAAGCCGTTTTGCGCCGTCAAAGGACCGGTACCGTGGACCAGCGGCAGCCATGCAACTGTCCCGTCCTCGTCAAACCGCGCCACGTAGAGTGTGCCATCACTCAAGAGTTTTGAGTTGGCGGCTTTGTCCGCGCCGACAATACCGTTCGATACATATTTATACATATAATCAAAGCGGTTATCATCGCCCGAATAGACGACCAAGCGTCCGTCTGCGGCCAGCGTCGTCTCGCATCCCTCATGGCGAAAACGCCCCAATGCGGTATGTTTGACCGGCATCGCGTCAGGGTCACGCGGGTCGACCTCAACGATCCAGCCAAAGCGGTTCGGCTCATTGGGTTCTTTGTCGATGTCAAAACGGTCATGGGTGGTTCCCCATGCGTACCACATGCCCGGTACACCATAGCGGGCGTGGCGCTCTGCCTCTTTGGCGGGCAGGGTGGAGAGGTCTATTTTGCCCTCTGCGTCAAGCATGGACGTCCAGAAGTAGCCATGGAAATTCTCCTCGGCCATGAGGTAGGTGCCCCAAGGGGTCATACCGCCTGCGCAGTTGTTGAGCGTGCCGATGATTGTCATGCCCTCGGGGTCCGCGTTCGTCTGCATGCGGGGGTGGCCTGCGGCGGGGCCGTCGATCGTCATCTTGGTGTTGAGCGGGCTGATGCGACGGTTGCGCGGGCTGGTGCGCTCCACACGCCACTCACCAGTAGTTTCCTTCTCGATCTCGACCACAGTGCCGCCATGGGCAGCCATTTCGATGTCAATCAATTCGGGCGTCATACCTTCAAAGCCTGCGCTGTCCTGACGGCCCAAGGCGGGGAACATGACTTCTTCGTTGGTGTATTCATGGTTCACACAAAGCATGCCGCGCGTGGCTGCCCCATTCAGCGGGGTAAAACCTACGTAGTCGTTGTTATAACCGAACTGTTGGAGTTGAGCGGCGGCTGTCTGGTTCATCACGTCGAATTCAGGCGCACCTGCAGTGATCGGATCACCCCAACGCAGCAGAATATCGGCGTCATAGCCTTCGGCCACATGGTGCATGGTGTCATTGCCCCACGCCAGTTCGGTGAAGTTATAGCGCGATGTGGTGCTGGCCGCTGCCTGTTTCGGGGCCATCAGGGCAGAGGTCCCAAAAAGCGCAGTGGTGGTCGTCACGGCCAAAGCACCGCGAAACATCTCGCGGCGTGAATAGCGCGCGGCGACCACTTCACCAATGGTGCGGGTCAGGTTGGGGTTTGTCGGAATGTCGTCAAACGCTTCATATGCTTCGGCTTTGTTACCGATGGTCGGATCGTTTAGGATGTCATTTCGGTTCATGGCTTGCTCCTAGCTCGTATTTCGTATGCCTGCGGTATGGGCCCTAAGCGTCACAGGTTTGTGACGGTAAAATTAACAATTTGTGACACGTGCAGCCGAGCCCCCGCACTGGAAGGATCGGCCTACGGTACTTTAGTCGGTGATCAGGGACTTCCAATAGGTAACTTTGTCGTCACCCGTGCCCCAGAAGTCGCGGATGCGTGCTTCTTCGTCGTAGCCTTTTGCAGCGTAGAATTTACGCGCCGCGGTAAACCCCGCACCGCCTGATGTATCAGCGATCAAGATACGCGCGCCGCGTATCCGTAGTTCCGCTTCCAAGGCATGGACAGCGCGCTTCTTGTGCCTGCACCGTGCAGCGCAGGTGCGACAGCAATCGCGAGCATGTTCCATGCACCCTCCGCGATCTGCTCTGGCACGCTGTAGCAAAAGCCCGTCACTGCTGCGTCGTCCAAGGAACTGAGCCAGACAGCATCCGGCTCCGCATCTGCCAAATAGCCTGCGATCATATCGGGTGACATCTCGCTGGGGAAAAGCTCGGTTGCATCGAGAATAATGCGCAAGGCTGGAATGCCGTCTGGAAGGGTTGGTCTAATTGTTATCGTCATTGGTTTTGCGATCTTTCATGGGTCCATGGTGGGGGTATCCCCTCGCGCGGATCAAACGGCATAGGAGCCGCTTTATATTAAAGCCGCTCCACGCAGGCGGGCGGCAGGCTTTCATGATAGTCTGGTTAGAACCAAACTTTAACGGGTGACCGCAATCGTAAACATCAACACTCCGGCGCCTGTGCGAAAATGTAAGACGTATGCCAATCGTAGGGTGCTACAGTTTTTGTGCAGGCCAGATGGTGCACCACTAACTGGCGAACTGCTCTAATAAATCGGGGATGTGTTTGCGGAACTTGAAGAAGCCCGCAGTGGCCAGCGGCCATGCATCGGTGTCAATCTCGCGCCTAACTTCTGAGATGGGGACGGGGCCTGATTTGCGCGCGCGGCGCAGCGCACTGCGCACTGATCCCACGGGGGCATGTGGGGTGATGATGTGGTCTAGCTGATTTTCGGTGGCCCAAGCCGCAAGCGCCGTATCATCGTCCAATACCACCGCGTCAGGTGAGGCATCCCGCAGCAGGGCGCAGCGAAACTCGGGAACCATAGGCGCTGTTTGCCACGGGCTTTGTGCTGCTGTGGCGTCGAGATAGGCTGTGCTGACAGGTCTGATGCCAAGCGTCTCCAGGAAAGGCGCGCAAATATCGTCTGAATGGAGCAAAAGGCCCACGCGGTCTGCAGGTGCGCCGCTGTAGGGGGCAATATTTGGGATCGGCTGACGCTCTGGCGCGGCGGAGGCGCTGACAGGGATTGCCTCAGACGCAAGGCCCTGTACGCCCATGAACCGCCCGTCCGTAAATTTTGCGATGTTGGAAGGGTCGGCGAGGTAGGTCTTTCCCTGTGTCTGAATGCCCGCCACCCAGCGCCAGCTGAGCGTGTTCACCGCCGCATCCCCGTCGAGCAGGTGGCGCAGGAAAAAATCAGCGCCCAACTGCCACGGCAGTTTCAGCGTAAATATCCAGATAGAGGCGAACCACATCCTCGCGTGATTGTGCAGATATCCCGTTTGCGCCAATTCCAGGGCCCAATGGTCAAACGGTTTGATCCCTGTCTCGCCCAAACAGGCGGCCTCCCAGCGGTGGCGCAGACCGCTTTGGGTCTGGATCTCGTTGTGCAGCCGCGTCAGATCATCGCGGTAGCTTGCCCAAACTGCGGGGCGCTGCTCCATCCAGCCTTTCCAGTAGGTCCGCCACCAGACCTCTGCGATAAATTTATCGGCGTCGCGGGCGTTCATCTGGCTTAGGACGGCGCTACACACTTCACCCTCATCCAGAACCTTCATTCGCAAGTATGGCGACAGAGTGGAAACGTGACTGTGTACGCCTGCGCCAAGGTCAAAGTTACGCTTCTGCGCGTAGTTTGCACCGGCATTGGGGGCGAAATTGCTCAGCCGTTCACGGGCGGCGGCGACGCTCGGCGGGAAGGGGAGATGCTCTTTTGTCATGTCTTGCGAAATAGGTCAGCGGAGGGCCAGATCAACCAGCAACGTATTCGCCTGTCAGCCCCCCTTGAAGCTCCCCGTTGGCAAGACTAATCTTGTGGTAACGAGTAGCGGGTATGGTCCCGCTCAATTCCCATCTGAAGGCAGACAATATGCAAGATCCCGTCGAGACATACATGAACCTCGTTCCCATGGTTGTGGAGCAGACCGCACGCGGCGAACGCGCCTATGATATCTTCTCGCGCCTGCTCAAAGAACGGATCGTGTTCATTAATGGCCCGATCCACAGCGGCATGAGCCACCTCGTGGTCGCACAGCTGTTGCACCTCGAATCCGAGAATCCTTCCAAAGAAATCAGCATGTACATCAACTCGCCCGGTGGCGAGGTCTCTGCCGGTCTGTCGATCTATGACACGATGCAATATATCCGCCCGAAGGTGTCGACGCTGATCTGCGGCATGGCGGCCTCCATGGGGTCGGTCATTGCGATCGGTGGCGAGAACGGGATGCGTTTTGCGCTGCCCAACTCCGAAGTGATGGTGCACCAGCCGTCCGGCGGCTCGCAGGGTAAGGCCTCCGACATCCTGATCTCCGCGCGTCATATCGAAAAAACACGCGAGCGCATGTATCAACTCTATGTGAAGCACTCCGGTCAAGACTATGAAACCGTGCAAAAGGTGATGGACCGTGACACATGGATGACGCCGGATGAGGCCAAAGACTGGGGTCATATCGACGAGATCGTCGAGAACCGCGGTAAGGAAGACGACAAAGACGCGCCCAAGCCGAAGCCCAAGAAGGGCAAGTAAGCCACAACGCCGCACTCCTCGGTTTATGCGATTGCAGGACCGGGGAGCGTGACTTAGAGTTGTACCCAATTCGATTTGTGCCTCCCTGTGTGGGGTGGCAACCAAAAGCATTAGACCTGAAAGGGCTCACATGGCCAATTCAACCACCGGCGATAGCAAGAATACCCTCTACTGCAGCTTTTGCGGCAAGAGCCAGCATGAAGTGCGCAAGCTGATCGCAGGCCCGACAGTGTTCATCTGTGATGAATGTGTCGAGCTGTGCATGGATATTATTCGTGAAGAAACAAAGGCTTCTGGCCTCAAGGCGACGGACGGTGTGCCGACACCCAAAGACATCTGCGAAGTGCTCGATGATTATGTCATCGGTCAGGCGATGGCCAAGCGGGTTTTGTCGGTTGCTGTTCACAACCACTACAAACGTTTGAATCACGCGCAAAAAGGCGGCGATATTGAGCTGGCGAAATCCAACATCTTGCTGATGGGCCCGACGGGCTGTGGTAAGACGCTGCTGGCGCAAACATTGGCGCGGATTATCGATGTGCCGTTTACAATGGCCGACGCCACCACACTCACCGAAGCCGGTTATGTGGGCGAAGATGTTGAAAATATTATCCTTAAGTTGCTTCAAGCGTCCGAGTATAACGTCGAGCGCGCACAGCGCGGCATCGTCTATATCGACGAAGTAGATAAGATCACACGTAAATCAGAAAACCCTTCCATCACCCGCGACGTATCGGGTGAGGGCGTTCAGCAAGCACTGCTGAAACTGATGGAAGGCACTGTTGCGTCTGTTCCTCCACAAGGGGGCCGTAAGCATCCGCAGCAGGAATTCTTGCAAGTGGACACGACGAACATCCTGTTTATCTGTGGTGGCGCATTTTCTGGTCTGGACAAAATCATTGCCGCACGCGGTAAAGGATCGTCAATGGGCTTTGGCGCGGATGTACGCGATCAGGATGCACGCGGCGTTGGCGAGATTTTCACCGACCTTATGCCTGAAGATCTGCTCAAATTTGGTTTGATCCCTGAGTTCGTCGGTCGTTTGCCTGTTTTGGCAACGCTGGAAGATTTGGACGAGGATGCGCTGATCACGATCCTGACCCAGCCAAAGAACGCATTGGTTAAACAGTATCAGCGCCTGTTCGAGTTGGAAGATACGCAACTGACATTCACTGAGGATGCCCTTGCTGCCATCGCAAAACGCGCGATCGAACGCAAAACCGGCGCGCGTGGTTTGCGCTCCATCCTTGAGGATATTCTGCTGGATACAATGTTCGAACTGCCAGGGCTGGATAGCGTGACAGAGGTTGTCGTGAACGAAGAGGCGGTGAACTCGGACGCGAAACCGCTGATGATCCACGCCGAAGCGGAGAAAGAGCCTGCAACGGCAGGTTAAATCTACCCCGTTTTTCAAAAGACAAAGGCAGGCCTTATGGTCTGCCTTTTCCCGTTTTAGGAGATTGATATGAAACGAATTTCGTCCGGTGGTGAGTTTGAGGCCAAGATCGGGTATTGCCGCGCAGTCGTTGCAGGCGGGTTCGTACATGTGGCCGGAACCTGTGGGCAGGGCGATGATGTAACTGCGCAATGCCGTGACGCATTGCGGATTATTCGGGCCGCGCTGGAGGAGGCAGGTGCTGGTATGGCTGATGTGGTCCGTGTGACGTACATGCTGCCTGACCGTGCGGAATTCGAACCTTGCTGGCCAATTCTGAGTGAGGCGTTTGGGACCAATCCACCCGCCGCGACGATGATCGAGTGCGGCTTGATTGATCCCAAATTCCGGATCGAGATCGAGGTCACCGCTTTCGTTGAATAGATGAATGTCCTCTTGATCCTCATGTTTAATCATGAGGATAATACACGCATGGTTTGCCTATTAGGTCAGAAGCGAAGGGCAAATCCTGATGATCTATACTCCCGATGCGCGTATGTCGCTGCATGTCCGGTTGGGCGATTAAGCGTCATTTCTCATATTGGGCGGTCACGTCACTGGACCTGCGCACACGAATGCGCCATATGATGAACGAGAGTTATAGGAGTCTCTGATGGGTATTGTCAGCAAAGTCTTGAGCGCATTCACATGGTGGAACGGGCAAACGCTCAACACCCAGTTTTTCACTTGGCGTAAAGGTGAAAAGGTCGGGGATGATGATCAGGGCAACATCTATTACCGCAATGCCGATGACAGCAAGCGCTGGGTGATCTTTAACGGTGAAATTGAGGCGAGCCGGATCAGTCCTGAATGGCATGGCTGGATGCACCGCACCTATGACGAGCCGCCCACGGATCGCCCGTTGGTGCACAAAGAATGGGAAAAGCCGCATCAGGAAAACCTGACGGGCACCATGCTGGCCTATGCGCCCAGCGGCTCTATTCGCCGCGAAAAGCCTGCGGACCGTGGTGACTATGAGGCGTGGACGCCCGAGTGAAACGCGCCTTTTTTCTGCTGGCGGCGTTTTGCGCCACCACTGCTGCAGCAGAGCCTACCAGCAATGGAAACGGTGCTATTCTGCGCGCGCTGGACAAGATTTCCGGCGCTACAGTTGATATTTCAATTTCCAATGGGCAGGTGGCAAGCATCGGGCGGTTGCAGATCGTTTTGAGCGAATGCCGTTACCCGGCAGGCAACCCGTCGGGGGATGCCTATGCCGCGATGGAAGTGTCCGAAACAGGTCACATTGGCACCGTTTTTTCCGGCTGGATGATCGCTTCAGCGCCCGCGCTCAACGCGATGGAGCATTCGCGCTATGATATCTGGGTCATGCGCTGCACCACAACCTGAGGGTTGCATTGCGGCGCTTCTGTGAACGATGCGCGGCGCTCCTTGGCGTGGGCAAGTTGAGTGTGATACTGTGCGCGGCTGATCTCCACAGCGCCCAGTGACGCCAGATGATCTGTGATGAACTGCGTGTCAAACAACAAGAATCCACCATGCCTCAGCCGGTCCACAAGACACGCAAGTGCGATCTTGGAGGCATTTGTGCGCCGTGAGAACATGCTCTCGCCGAAAAATGCGGCACCCAGAACAACGCCGTATACGCCACCGACGAGTGTGTCCTCTTCCCACACTTCCAGCGAATGGGCATGGCCGTGCTGGAAAAGGGCGCTGTAGAGACTGCGGATTTCTGCGTTGATCCAAGTGTCCTCGCGGTCGGCGCACCCATCGACAACACCTTCAAAGTCGCAATCAATGGTCACTGTCCACGTACTGCGCTGCATAGCGCGGCGCAAGGAGCGTGAGATATGGAACCCGTCCAATGGCATGACCCCACGCCTGCGAGGATCGACCCAGAAGATCTCCGGATCGTCGCGCGCTTCGCTCATGGGGAAGATGCCAATGCCATAGCCGTGCAGCAAAAGCTCCGGTGTCAGCTCGGTCATGGCCTTCAGGCTTCGCCGAAGTTTGTTTCCAGCCAATGTTCCAACCAGTGGATGTTGTAGCCGCCCGTGTGGATGTCTTTTTCCTGTAACAGCGCATGGAACAGGGGCACAGTGGTGTCTACACCGTCCACAATCAACTCACCTAGGGCGCGGTTCAGACGGGCAAGCGCCTCTGGCCGATCACGACCATGCACGATCAACTTGCCGATCAAGCTGTCGTAATAGGGCGGAATCCTATAGCCGTCATAAAGCGCGCTATCCATCCGCACACCAAGGCCGCCGGGTGCGTGGTACTGTGTGATCTTACCGGGGCAGGGCGAGAAGTTTGGCAGCTTTTCCGCGTTGATCCGCACTTCAATGGCGTGACCGTTGATGGTCAGATCATCCTGCACGAAGGACATATCAAGGCCGGAAGCCACGCGGATTTGCTCACGCACCAGATCGACGCCAAAGATGGCCTCAGTTACGGGATGTTCAACCTGTAAACGCGTATTCATCTCGATGAAGTAGAACTCGCCGTTCTCGAAGAGAAACTCGATCGTGCCCGCACCGATGTAGTTGATATTGGCACAGGCATCCGCACAGAGCTTACCGATGCGCGCACGCTCCTCGGGGGTGATCGTAGGGCCGGGGGCTTCTTCGAACACCTTTTGGTGGCGGCGCTGGAGCGAACAATCCCGTTCCCCCAAATGCACAGCGCGGCCTTTGCCATCGCCGAAAACCTGAATTTCGATGTGGCGCGGCGTGGTGAGGTATTTCTCGATGTAGACTTCGTCATTGCCAAAGTTCGATTTGCCTTCGGCACGTGCGGTCTGAAACGCACTTTCCATGTCTGCGGCGGTTTGCGCCACTTTCATGCCCTTACCACCACCACCAGCCGTGGCTTTGATGATCACGGGATAGCCTACTTCTTCACCGATACGCTTGGCATCTTCGAGCGTAGCAACGCCGCCCTCGGAGCCGGGAACACAAGGCACGCCAAGTGCTTTCATCGTGTCCTTGGCTGTAATCTTGTCACCCATGATGCGGATATGCTCGGCTGTCGGGCCGATGAAGGTCAGGCCGTGATCCTCGATGATCTGAACAAAGCCCGCATTCTCGCTTAGGAAGCCGTAGCCGGGGTGGATTGCTTCTGCGCCCGTAATCTCGCAAGCGGCGATGATCGCGGGGATGCTGAGGTAGGATTGTTGGGATGATGGCGGGCCGATGCACACACTCTCATCCGCCATGCGCACATGCATCGCGTCACTGTCAGCCGTGGAATGCACCGCAACTGAGGCGATGCCCATCTCGCGCGCTGCACGGATAACACGCAGAGCAATCTCACCGCGGTTGGCGATCAGGATTTTCTTGAACATGGGGTGTCCTCCTTATTCGAGGATCACAAGCGGTGCGCCAAACTCGACGGCGGCCCCGTCTTCGACCAGAATGCGTTTGACCGTACCTGCACGTGGCGCAGGGATGTGGTTCATGGTTTTCATCGCTTCAACGATCAAAAGGGTGTCACCTTCGGAGACTTGCATGCCAACAGAGATGAATGCGGGCGCGTCCGGCTCTGGTGAGGTGTAAACAGTGCCCACCATCGGTGATGATACAGCGCCCGGATCAGCGGATGGATCAGCGGCGGGGCTTGCATCAACTGCGGCAGCCGCCACAGGCGCAGCAGCGGCCATCACTGGTGCCGCGGCTTGGACAGTTTGGGGGGCTATGATCTGTTGCGGTGGCTTGCGCGAGACGTGGACATTCAGGCTGTCATCCTCGGCATAATTGCGTTTGACCTGCAATTCTGTGAGGTCGTTTTCGTTCAGCAGTTCTGCCAATGCACGGATGAATGCGACATCCGAGTCGTGTGTGTTCTTTGTCATATGGTTCCCCGACCGTTGCGAAGGGGCGCGTTCGAGCGCGCCTGTTTGAAGCGCTTATATGTCATGGACAGGAGCATGGAAAGGCGCGACTTTACCCTCAAGCAACGGCAAGGGGACCGCAGAGATGAACATTGCACATTGGCTTGCGCGACGCGGCGCAATTGATCCGTCTCGACCAGCGTTATTTTATGATGAGGGTCTGGTCTGTGACTATGGCACGTTGCACGCAAATGCGAAGCGTGTGGCCGCAGGTCTGCGGGCGCGAGGGACAGCTGTGGGTGACCGTGTAGGGATTTTCATGTCTAACCATCCTGATTGGCTGCTTGGTCTCTACGGGATACTTTATGCGGGTGCGGTCGCTGTACCGATCAATGCAAAACTCCATCCGCGTGAGGCGGCCTTTATTCTTGAGGACAGTGGTGCCACAGTTTGCCTGACGGATTTGGATCACCACGGATTGCTCAAGGTGGTGGATGTCGGATGCGTGTGTTTGCAGCCACGCTCACTGTTGAGCAAAGACGCCATGGAGATTGCTCCGCGTGCACTCGATGATATGGCGTGGTTGTTCTATACGTCTGGCACAACGGGCAGGCCAAAAGGGGTGATGATCACCCACGCGATGTTGCAGGCGATGTCGCTGAGTTATGCAGCGGATGTGGACACCGTGAGCGCGCAGGATGCTGCAATTTATGCGGCACCGCTGAGCCATGGGGCAGGGCTTTATAATTTCATACACGTTCAGGCAGGCGCGCGGCATGTTTTTCCAGCCTCCGGCGGGTTCGACGGGAATGAGATACTTGATCTGGCGGCGCATTTCGGGCGCTGTCATATGTTTGCGGCACCGACAATGGTCAAGCGTTTGACAAGCGTTGCGGTGGCCGCAGGGCGTACCGGCGAAGGGCTGCGCACCATCGTTTATGCGGGCGGCCCAATGTACACTGCGGACATCATCGCGGCTGTGGATCAGTTCGGACCAGTCTTTGTGCAAATCTACGGGCAAGGTGAGTGTCCGATGGCGATCACCGCCCTGTCGCGGGGCGATGTGGCGGACCGCAGCCATCCGGAGTGGGAGGCGCGCCTCGGCTCTGTCGGGCGGGCGCAATCAGTGGTCGAGGTGCAGATCGCAGGGGATGCGGGGATCGGGCAAAGCGGCGAGATCATGGTGCGCGGTGCGCCTGTGATGCCAGGTTATTGGAATAATCTGGCCGCTACGGAAAAGACCCTGCGCGATGGGTGGCTCATGACCGGTGACATCGGGCATCTGGACGCGGCGGGGTATCTTACGCTTCAGGACCGCTCAAAGGATGTGATCATCACCGGCGGCTCAAACGTCTATCCCCGTGAGGTGGAAGAAGTGCTGCTGCGCAGTCCTCAGATCGTGGAGGTATCTGTGGTTGGTGCAAAACACAGCGATTGGGGGGAGGAGGTTGTGGCGTTCATCGTGGGTGATGCGCCACAAGATGCGCTGGATGCGTTGTGTCTGGCGAATATTGCACGGTTCAAACGGCCGAAGAGGTATATCCGCGTCAAGGAACTGCCCAAGAACAACTATGGAAAAGTACTTAAGACAGAACTGCGCGAGATATTGCGAGCGCAGGAAAGTTAGCCGCCCACCCTTCGGGGCAGGGGGCCAGACGTCGTCTTAGCCGAGGGCAAAGACATCGTCGACGTAGCCAAAGGCGGATTCGTCGAGATCTTCGATGGTCACATTGCTGACTGTCAAAA
>CBDTVN010000054.1:0-17564 GCA_965364195.1 uncultured Sulfitobacter sp.
TAGAACCGCTCGTTCAAATTGTCCGCGTTCCAAAGATTCAGGTCGCCGACTTGCGATCCTTCAATACTGGTGATGCGAAAGAAATGGCCCGCGGGCACAGAAAAGGTCGCGGCATCGCGCGCTGGCACGACGACTTCATCCGTTTTAGTGAGCGTCGCACGCGCAGCGTCCAGCATGATCATATCGGGCGCGGGCAAAGTCTCTACCGGATAGCAGATCACGGGTGGCACAGCGCGCCGTGCCTCGGCGTCAGATGGAATGGTCATGCGTTTCTCCCTGCAATGCGCCCCGAGAACAGGCAGCCGCCCAAAAACGTCCCCTCCAGTGCGTTATATCCGTGATACCCGCCACCGCCAAAGCCGCTCGCCTCACCAGCCGCATATAGACCGCCAAACACCTCGCCTGAAGGGGTCAGCACGCGACCCTGAATGTCAGTATGCAAACCGCCCAACGATTTTCGCGTGATGATATTCAAACGCACTGCAATCAGGGGGCCATTTGCTGCGTCCAGAATGGCGTGGGGTTTGGCGGTCCGAATGAGCTTATCGCCTTTGTATTTTCGCGCGCCGTGGATCGCCGTAATCTGTGCATCCTTACAAAAGTCGTTCCCCAGTTGCAGATCGCGCGCTTCGATTTGCTTGCGGATATGGTCCAACTGTACGGGCGCATGGGGGGTCAGTGCGTTCATGCGCGCAACAAGCGTTTCAATATCATCGGCTACAATGAAGTCAGCGCCCTTTTCCTTGAACGCCTCCACCGCAGGGGTTGCTCCCTTACCCAGCCGCGCACTCAGAACCTCACGCCATCCACCCTCAGTGAGGTCGGGATTTTGTTCCGAGCCGGAAAGCGCAAACTCCTTTTCGATGATTTTCTGGGTCAGGATAAACCAGCTATGCTCACCCACGCTCAGAATACGCTTGAGAGTCCCAAGCGTATCAAAACCGGGCATAAAGGGCGCTTCCATCCGATCGCCGCGCGCGTCAAACCACATAGAAGACGGGCCGGGTAACACACGGATGCCATGGTTGGGCCAGATCGGATCATAATTTTGTAGCCCCTCGCAATAGTGCCACATGCGGTCTTCATTGATCAGACCAGCACCCGCTTTTGCGGCAATGCCGTGCATCCGTCCATCGACATAATCGGGCACCCCGGCGACCATGGTTTTAGGCGCTTTGCCCAGCCGTGCGGGCCAGTGCTTTCGCACCAAAGCATGATTGCCGCCAATACCACCCGTGGTGATAATCACTGCCTCTGCGCGATGCTCAAACGCACTTATGACTTTGCGGGAGGTCGAGACCCCACGGGCGGCAGTGGTCGCCTCAAAGACATCACCACTCACCCCTTTGACCGCGCCATTCTCGACAATCAGACCCGATACACGGTGACGAAACCCCATTTTGAGCCTGCCATCCGCCGCATAGCGCACCATGAGATTGGCAAAGGGTTTGACCACACCCGTTCCCGTCCCCCATGTGATGTGAAAGCGCGGAACCGTGTTGCCGTGTCCGCCTGCCATCGCGCCACCCCGCTCGGCCCAGCCGACAACGGGAAACCAGCGCATGCCGAGGCTGTGCAACCAGCTGCGCATATCACCCGACGCAAACTCCACAAACCGCTCCGCCCACAGGCGCGGGTTTGCATCTTCAACACGGTCAAACTGCGCAGATCCCTGCCAATCGCTCCACGCCAATTCGGCGCTGTCTTTGATGCCAAGGCGGCGCTGCTCGGGGCTGTCCACCATGAACAAGCCTCCAAGAGACCAGAACGCCTGCCCCCCAAGGCTCTGAGGTCCTTCCTGATCGAGCATCAGCACGCGCCGCCCGCGCAAGATCGCCTCATGCGCAGCAGTCATACCGGCAAGGCCCGCCCCAATGATGATAACATCCGGTGAGAAATCGTTCATTTGCGTGATCCTAATCCTGTTGACCAAAGGCTACACACAGCGCGCCCAACCTGTCGAGCGTGACGCGCCGTTCAAAGCGGGGAGTTGCCCAAGCCGCGCTTACAATTTTGTGGTGGCCCCTTGCTGGCGGGTGAAGGCCTGCGCGCCGCAGGCAGCACATCGGTACATGCGCAGGCTCCCCTTGTTGCCCATGCGATCCTCGCGCCAGCGACAGTCCCGCACGCCGCGATTACGCCAGGCCAGATATGCAACAACACATACAACTACGGGAAGGGCGAGAAGCAACATCAGATCTGCTGTACATCTATGGCCCACAGATGAGGCCGCTGGCGCGAACGCGCAATATAGGCGGCACCGTCGCCCCAACCTGCCCAGCCCGCTTCTGGTTCATTTTCGATCTGCATCACAAAATCCCATGTGTCCTGCAACGATGGATCAGCCCACCAAGGGGCGGAACGCGAAAATTGCGGCCAACCGCCCAGCTTGGTTAGTGGTCGCGGTACATGTGGCCGTTCATAGTGATTGATCGCATCGTTAACGGGCACCTGAGCTGCTTCATCATGTGCATCATCATGTCTCCGCTCTTCGCGCAGCGCCCCCCACTCGCCCAAAAGCGGTACGATGCGGTTTCGATTCACTGGTGGCTTCGGGATCGTGAGGTCGTCGAGCACGGCGTAGCTGCGCAGTGCCCATGTAGCATGTGCATCAGGGGTTCGGCTATCGATGATCTTCGTAGGACTGCTGCTATGGGCGTTCGAGATAAAGATCGTGACAAGCGCAAGGTCACGCATAACGGCAGGAATAATCGGTGCGCGGCTTAGGTTGATCTGCAATAATGGCGCAAGCGGCACACCGTTCAGCGTGGGCCAGGCATCATCCTTGCGCGACAGCCGCACAATCCCGAACAATGTCTCGAAAGGATCTATGTTCGCAGGCTTATGAAACAACAGCGACGCTGAAATCCGCACGCTAGCGTCGTCTATACCCGACTCCAGCACAGGAGCCTGATGGATTTCGAGCGGCGCATCGGTCTCCCGCGCGCCGCCCGTCCAATTCTTTAGCCAACCAAACATCAGGCCCGCTTAAACAGTACGTTCAACCATCAGCTTTTTGATCTGGCTGATCGCCAGCGCAGGATTCAGGCCTTTGGGGCAAGCCTTGGCGCAGTTCATAATCGTGTGGCAACGGTAGAGCTTGAAGGGATCTTCAAGCTCGTCCAGACGCTCACCCGTGCCTTCATCGCGGCTGTCGATGATCCAGCGGTAGGCGTGCAACAGCGCTGCGGGTCCAAGGTAGCGGTCGCCGTTCCACCAGTAGCTGGGGCAGGACGTCGAGCAGCACGCGCACATGATGCACTCGTAAAGGCCATCCAGCTTGCTCCGGTCGTCGATCGACTGCTTCCACTCTTTCGCGGGTGCAGGTGTCTCTGTCTCCAACCACGGCTTGATCGAGGCATGCTGGGCGTAGAAATGCGTGAGATCAGGGATCAAATCCTTGATCACTGGCATGTGCGGCAAAGGATAAATCTTAACCACCCCTTTGACCTCGGCCATACCGTAGGTACAGGCCAGCGTGTTGACCCCGTCAATGTTCATCGCACAAGAGCCACAGATGCCTTCACGGCAGGAGCGGCGGAAGGTCAGCGTCGGATCAGTCTCATTCTTGATCTTGATAATCGCATCCAGGATCATCGGCCCGCAGCTGTCCATATCAACGAAATAAGTATCAACAGACGGGTTTTTACCATCGTCAGGGTTCCAGCGATAAATGTGGAATTCCTTGAGGTTCGTGGCACCCTCGGGCTTGGGCCATGTCTTGCCGCTGGTCATGCGGGAGTTCTTGGGGAGCGTCAGTTGTACCATGATGCTGTTCCTTTTGTGTCATTCAGTCAGCCCAACGGGCCGTTTATCTTCAAAGTGTCTGGGGCGCGCGTTCGCGCAGGCAATCCTGTGTAGCGGGGCGTGACAGGGCGTTTCGCACCACGGCGACAGTGTCATCATCCACCCCCACCACCGATGCTTTTGCCAGTTCACGCACTTCCACAGCCTGCGCATTATCAATCACACAGCCGGTAAAGGACTCGATGAGCGGCTTTGGCACCTCCGGGAAGTTGATCGCAATCACCTCCGTCACGGCAGATGTCGCGGCTTTTCGCCCGGTTTTGTCAGCGGCAGTCTGGACCGAATTACTCGCAGACTCTATTTCAGCACAGCCTGTGAGTGCCAATGCGGCAGAAACCAAAATCACGCGTATCATACAGTGGCCTTTCGAGGCGGTAGTTTCAGGTGCAGGTTGGATGTTTCGGCCAATGTGGCCAATCGCTCGGCATCGTCTTCAAAATGCGGAATCAACCGCTCCATAAACCGCAGATCATGCGCCGCAGTCCACGCCAGCAGGCCGTATTCCAGATCATCCGCCATCGCAGCATCGCGGGCAACAGAGTCCAATTCATCTGCACTGCCCACTTTGCGCTGGAAAGATGAGCCACCGCCATACCGTTGCACTTTTCCACGGCTGAGATCACGCACCGGAAGGCCCAGAGTGCGCAAAACACCGGCGCGATAGTTTTCCGATGTCATCCAGTCATCATAGCAGATTGCGACAATTCCGCTGGACTCAGAAACCCGGTCCAGCCCTTGAATATAAGTGGCAAAGGCAAGCATCATAATCCGCAAACGGTCTGTCGCGCCAAAGCCGCTATTCTTTTTGATCTTGGCCAATAGGGATGCCGACCAGTTCAGGAAGCTGCGATAGATGACAACTTGATGCTTAAAGTCGATGCCCGTCATGCCGGAACTGGCCGTTTGCGGCTGGCCTGCGGGCTGTGGCATCCGGTCCTCATAGGAAACGATCACCATTGGTGCGCCGCCAGCACGCGCAACCCGCGTGGGATCAGGGATGTCTACATGCGGCATCACCTGCCGCTGCGCGTCATAAATGTCGAGCGATCCGTACTGGCTCAGCACTTCTTTGCCAAACCTGCAGTTGTTAAAAAACACGCCACCGCTTGCCGCTTCAGGCGCATTGCGCATCAGCCAATCAATAATAGCGTGGTTGCCAGAGCGGCGCATGCCAAACACCTGCAAGGCGCAAACGGGGGAGAACCCCGCCTGCTGCCATGCCGTGCCAGTCTGCGCCGCAACTGTCATTCTTAGTAGACCCGCGCTTTCGGTGCGATTTTCTTCAGGTCGATGCCGCCTTCGTTATGGCTGGTCAAAGGCTGCGTGTGCACACCGCGGAAACCAAGGCTTGCCTCGTTGCCTTTGAACCAGATGAGCGAGTGCTTGCGCCAGTTCACATCATCACGGTCAGGATAATCCTCATGCGCATGCGCGCCACGGCTTTCCTTGCGCGCCGCAGCGGCGGTGATTGTGGCCACCGCGTTTGGCATCAGGTTGGTCAGCTCAAGCGTTTCCATCAGATCAGAGTTCCAAATCAGCGAAGTGTCTGTGACTTTCAGATCGCTCAACTTGCCTGCAACGTCCTTCATCTTCTCTTCACCCTCGGCCAGCGTCTTGTCGGTGCGGAACACCGCCGCATCGGCCTGCATGGTCTGCTGCATCTCAAGGCGCAGTTCGGCCGTAGGCACGTGACCCTTGGCATAGCGCAGCCCGTCAAAGCGGCTAAACGCAGCTTCGATGGAGCGTTTGCTTGGTGTTGGAACAGGTGTTTTCGGATCCACAATCTCGGATGCGCGAATGGCCGCGGCACGGCCAAACACCACAAGGTCGATCAAGGAGTTGGACCCCAAACGGTTCGCACCATGCACAGAAGCACAACCCGCTTCACCCACAGCCATCAGACCGGGCGAGACATTGTCAGGCTTGTCCTTCGTAGGTGCCAGCACTTCACCCCAATAGTTCGTCGGGATACCGCCCATGTTGTAGTGCACAGTCGGCAATACAGGGATCGGCTCTTTCGTTAGGTCCACACCCGCAAAGATACGCGCAGATTCGGAGATACCCGGCAGACGCAGGTCTAACGTTTCTGGTGGCAGGTGGTTGAGGTGCAGGTGGATGTGATCCTTCTTGTCGCCCACGCCGCGCCCTTCACGGATTTCCATCGTCATACAGCGGGATACAACATCACGGCTGGCAAGGTCTTTATAGGTCGGCGCATAGCGCTCCATGAACCGCTCGCCTTCGGAGTTGGTGAGATAGCCACCCTCCCCGCGCGCGCCTTCGGTGATCAGACATCCAGCGCCGTAAATGCCGGTCGGGTGGAACTGAACAAATTCCATATCCTGCAATGGCAGACCCGCACGCGCCGTCATGCCGCCGCCATCACCCGTACAGGTGTGGGCTGATGTGGCACTGAAATAGGCGCGGCCATATCCACCCGTGGCCAGCACAACCATCTTGGCGCTGAACAGGTGCATCGTACCATCGTCGAGTTTCCAACACAGGACACCCTGACAGACACCATCCTCGGACATCACCAGATCAATGGCAAAATACTCGATGTAGAACTCGGCGTTATGCTTGAGCGACTGACCATAGAGCGTATGCAGAATCGCATGGCCAGTCCGGTCGGCTGCGGCGCAGGTCCGCTGTACTGGCGGGCCTTCGCCAAATTCTGTTGTGTGGCCGCCAAACGGACGCTGGTAAATTTTGCCCTCTTCGGTGCGCGAGAATGGCACGCCGTAGTGCTCAAGCTCATACACCGCTTTGGGTGCTTCACGGGCGAGGTACTCCATCGCATCCGTATCGCCCAACCAGTCGGAGCCTTTGACGGTGTCATACATGTGCCACTGCCAGTTATCCGGCCCCATGTTAGACAGCGACGCTGCGATACCGCCCTGCGCTGCAACCGTGTGGGAGCGTGTCGGGAATACCTTGGAAATACAGGCCGTTTTGAGGCCCTGCTCTGCCATACCCAACGTGGCACGCAGACCCGCGCCCCCTGCCCCTACAACAACAACGTCATATTCATGGGTCTCATATTCATAAGCAGCCATATCGCGCCCTCTTCAATGTTTGGGACCCAACCGGAAACCGGCCACGACCCTATCTATGTCACCAACGCCATCGGCGTCTGAAAACTGGTATTCCCTATCGGCGGAGCAACCCGCCAGTCTCGCATAACCTAGCATGAGTGGCGGGAACGCACAGGGGCAATCCGCCACACCATATGTCGCACCCGTATTACAGAGCCAACCGTGCAACCGCAAAGATGCCCACAGCCGCTGCACCATAGCTGATGCAAGTCATCACAACGATCGACACTTTCTGCGCCAGTCCGTGCACATAGTCCTCAAGCAGCGTTTGTACGCCGTCGTTGAAGTGCTTGAACGTCACCAGAATGGTCAACGCGGCAATAATCGCAGGAAACGGACGGCTGTAATAGGCCACGATCTCTTCGTATGTACCGCCCAATGCTGCACCAAAGGTGAACACGAACAGCGGCAACAAAATCAGCAACGCGACCGAGCTGATGGTCATGGACCAATGATGCGCCGTGCCGGATTTGGCAGAGCCAAGACCCATCGCGCGTTTGCGGTCTGTTAAATAAGACATACTACTCTCCTCAAACCACGATAACTGTGATCAGCGTCAGCAGCACAGAGCCACCGATACAGGCCCAGCCCATCTTTTCCGCCGTCTGGATATCCATCATGATGGCATTGTCCCAGATCAGGTGCCGGACACCGGCCAGCATATGATACCACAATCCCAGCACGGAAAAGAACATCACCAGATCCCCGAACCAGCTGGTCAGAAACCCATTCACGATGGCGAAATACTCGGGCCCGCTTGCAGCGGCCAAAAACCACCAGACAATCAGCAACGCCGAGATCAACATGGCATTGCCCGTGATCCGCGTCAGAATAGAAGTCATCGACGTCAGCTGTGGACGGTATATCGACAAGTGCGGAGAAAGGGGACGGTTACCCCGGTTCACGTCGGCCATATCAGGCTCCTTTGTGGCTACTTGCCCCTACTACTAACGTATTTTTCGGCGCTGTCACGTAGGCAAGACAGGATTCAACCGCATGTTTGCGCAAATAGATTGGTAAATTGTTGTCGCATACGTATTTTGTGATCACACGGCGAAGCGCTGTGATCACTTAAGCATTACAACACCCCACGAACGGACACAGAAAAAGGGCGCGCCCTCGCAGGCACGCCCTCAAATCAAAATTTCGTATCGCTTCAAGTCAAGGAGCCGTCGATACCCTTGCACGCATCAACGAGGCCTTTAACCGCCTTAACAGAGCTGTCGAACATCGCCTGCTCATCTTTGTTCATCTGAATTTCCACAACCTTCTCAACGCCACCGGCACCAATCACAGTTGGAACGCCGACATAAAAGCCGTTCAGGCCATAGGCGCCATCAACATAGGCGGCACAAGGCAGCACACGCTTTTGGTCTTTGAGAAAGGCTTCGGCCATTTCAATCGCGGAAGTTGCAGGTGCGTAGAACGCGGAACCTGTCTTGAGCAGACCAACAATCTCGGCACCGCCATCACGGGTACGCTGAACAATCGCGTCCAGTTTCTCCTGTGAGGTCCAGCCCATTTTCACCATGTCAGGCAATGGAATGCCTGCAACTGTGGAATAACGCGTCAGCGGAACCATCGTGTCACCGTGTCCACCCAGAACAAATGCCGTCACATCGCGCATGGAGACATTGAACTCCTCCGCGAGGAAATGACGGAAGCGTGCCGAATCAAGTACGCCCGCCATACCGCAGACTTTCTCGTGCGGCAGACCGGAAAATTCACGCAGCGCCCAAACCATCGCATCAAGCGGGTTGGTGATGCAGATCACAAATGCATTCGGCGCGTGCTTGGCAATGCCTTCGCCTACGGACTTCATAACTTTGAGGTTGATGCCGAGCAGGTCATCACGGCTCATGCCGGGCTTGCGTGCCACACCAGCAGTCACGATACATACGTCTGCACCAGCAATATCTGCATAATCCTGCGTGCCGGACATCGCCGCGTCAAAACCTGCGGACGGGCCGGATTCAGCGATATCGAGGGCTTTACCCTGTGGCAGACCTTCAGCGATGTCGAACATCACTACGTCGCCCAATTCTTTTACAGCGGCGAGGTGGGCAAGCGTGCCACCAATGTTACCCGCGCCGATCAGTGCAATTTTGGCTCTTGCCATTGTGCAGTACTCCATGAGGTTTGCGTTGAAGGGGGGATAAACCCATCAGCAACGACGCGCAAGCCAGCAGCAAAAGGTTCTTGCCCGTTGCGACACCGCAAAAAGAAAAGGCCCCCCAGTGATGGGATGACCTTCTCTTACTTTTCATGACGAGCCGTGCTCGAATAAATCCAGCAGCGCGGATTACATATCGTCGCGTTCAAACACTGGTGCTTGCTCAAGCATCTCTTCGGACATTTTCACGACCAAAAAGCGATCTTCGTTGTCTGCCCCTTGCGGCACCGTGATGGAGCTCATTGGCACAGGCACGTCACGTCACGTCACGTCACGTTCGCCGATACCGATGCAGCCGCGGATGCCAAGGATAACAGCGGAGATCTCGCGGTCGGCCCCCCCCAAAGCCGCCTATACCCATGACGATACCTTCCACAACACCACCAGAGCTGATGATAACGTCCTTAACAGACGCAATACGCTCAAATCGCTCGGCACCATCTAGTGGCATGGGTGCATCCGTATTGGGGCGTCTACGGGAGTTTTAAATCGGCTCACCGATCATCTCAGAGACCAACAAACTTGTTTCGCTCTTCTTCACGACACCAACTGGGGTCTGCATGGATTGCGCAGATGCGGTCCCCGCAATGGAAATGACAAGAGCAATAGAGGCAAGCAGGGTTTTCATCGGAGCATTTCCTTCCATAAGATGTATCACGTAGCTAACAATCGCTACGGGCTGTGGTCCTGTTAAAAATTCGCAGCCCAGGCGCAAATTCAAGAGGCACCCATGCTCATTCTCGATCTTTGGTTCTTTGCTATCGCAGGGCCAGCCGTAGTTTTTGCTGGTATATCAAAGGGGGGATTCGGCTCGGGCGCTGCATTCGCAGCGGCCTCTGTGCTTGCCTTGGTCGTTGATCCTGGCCTCGCACTTGGCGTTATGCTTCCCTTGCTCATGCTGATCGACGTGGCATCGCTCAAACCCTACTGGGGCCGTTGGCACCTGCGCGAAGCGCTGCTCATCATCGCAGGCGCGCTCCCCGGTGTAGCACTTGGCGCTGCCTTTTACCGCATCGCCTCACCCGATCTGCTGCGCCTTCTGATCGGCCTTGTCTCCATCGGCTTCGTCGCATGGCGAATCAGCGTCACGCGCGGATGGATAAAAATGGGCGCACGTAAAATGTCCGACAGAGCTGGCCTCATCGCCGGTGTCGTCTCAGGTTTCACAAGCTTTGTAAGCCACGCAGGCGGCCCTCCGGCAGCTGTCTTCTTGCTCTCGCGCGGCTTGAGCAAAACAGGGTATCAGGCCACGTCCGTCCTGATCTTCTGGGCCGTCAACATCGCGAAATTCATCCCCTACGCTTTCCTCGGTATGTTCACCCTTGAGACAGCGCAGGCTAACCTCGTCCTCGCACCCTTCGCTCTAATCGGCGCATGGCTCGGAGTGCGCGCGCACCGCATCGTACCGGAGCGTGCGTTTTTTGCCCTCACCTATGTCCTGCTTACCGTCACTGGCTTACACCTGATCTGGGACGGCCTTACCTAAAGCTAAGCGTCATTCCCTTTCGCAGGCAATGCTTCGGCCACTTCCTCGAACGATTGCCCCGACGCCACAAGGCAACTCATCCCCGCCGGCATCGTCACCAAAATCGTCCAACTGCCCGTCTCGTCGCTCGCGTATACCTCGACCATTGCATTGTTCGAGCCGATCCCGACCGATTGCCGTGTTTCTCCGTATGCGCTTGCCAACCGCTCAACCACGGCTTCACGCGGTCCACAGTTGCGTTGCGATTGCGCAGCCGCCTGCGTGCTCGTCGCGAGATAAAGTGCTGCCGCAGCCGTCAGCGCTGCAAAGTGAATAATTTTCGCAGTACGTTTCATGTCAGTGCCCTTCCAGTGTGAGCAGGCGGCAAAACTCCGCCCCCCCGATTGATCCAACCCGTTGCACCAGCACCCCCAAGCAATGCCTCAGCAACACCCCGATCCTGCCCGCTGAGGCCTGAAAACGAAGTTAACGCAGCGCCCGCGCCCCGTTGCATTGTATATTTCGCTGCACTGCGGCACGTTTCGACTTGAAGTTTACGGCTCAAAATGCCCCTCTGCGCGCAACTTTATTGCGCTATTAAATATCCAAGGAGCCTGCCCATGCCCTCAATCGCCCGCCCTCTTCGGTCCGTCCTCTATATCCCCGGCTCCAAACCGCGCGCACTCGACAAGGCACGCGGCCTGCCCGCCGATGCCATCATCTTTGACCTTGAAGACGCGGTGATCCCCGAGGAAAAAGTGGCGGCACGTGACACTTTGACCGAAGCGTTGAAAACAGGCGGTTATGGCAGCCGCATGAAAATCGTGCGCATCAACGGGCTGGACACCGAATGGGGCGCTGACGATGCGAAGGCGGCCCGCGACATGGATGCAGACGCGATTCTTCTGCCCAAAGTGAACTCCCCTGCCGATCTCGAAGCGCTGGCAGAGATTGTTGGCGATGTCCCGCTCTGGGCCATGATGGAAACCCCCGCAGGTATGCTAAACGCGCCCGCCATCGCCGCGCACCGCAGCCTGCAAGGGATGGTCATGGGCACCAATGATTTGGCAAAAGACCTCCAGACACGGTACCGCGCCGACCGCTTGCCACTGATGACGGGTCTCGGCCTGTGCGTGCTGGCGGGCAAAGCCCACGGCATCGCCCTCATCGACGGCGTATATAATGCATTCAAAGACGACGAGGGCCATAAGATCGAGTGTGATCAGGGCCGTGACATGGGATTTGACGGCAAGACCGTGATCCACCCTGCCCAACTTGACGTCGCAAACGTTGCCTTCTCCCCATCCGAGGCTGAGGTCGAATTGGCCCAACGCCAGATCGCCGCATTCGAGGAATGTGAGGCCACCGGACAGGGTGTCGCCGTGGTAGATGGCAAGATCGTCGAAAATCTACATGTTGCCACCGCACGTGAAACACTGGCAAAGCTGGATGCAATCAACGCCCTCAGCACGGAGTAACCCTATGACCCTTCTAATTCTCGGTGTGATCCTCTGGATCGCCGCACATTACTTCAAACGCCTATTGCCCGATCAGCGGATTGCACTTGGCACTCCGGGCAAGGGCATTATTGCCGTAGCCATCGTGGTCTCGCTCGTCTTGATGATCATCGGCTACCGCAGTGCGGAGTTCATCAACGTCTGGTATCCGCCTGCCTTCATGACAGGTATCAACAACCTGTTGATGATCCTCGCGCTCTGGGTTTACGGCTCTTCCGCTGCCAAAGGGGCCAAAGCATGGCCCGCATATAAAACCCGCCACCCGCAACTGCTTGCCGTTAAAATCTGGGCCGTAGGACACCTGCTGGTCAACGGCGATTTGGCCTCGATTATCCTGTTTGGCGGTCTGCTGGCATGGGCCGTAGGCTCCGTGATCCTGATCAACCGTGCAGAGCCGGACTGGACTGCGCCCGAACCCGCTGGCCGCAAAACCTATATCCGCCTCGCCGTAATTTCCCTCGTGATGCTTATCGTCATTAGCGGCATCCACTACGCGCTCGGCGTAAACCCATTCTCCTGAACCTTAGGAAAACCGATGAAACTCTACCGCTTCCTGTCCGAAGAAGACACATCCGCCTTTTGTCATAAAGTCACCGATGCCCTGAACAAAGGCTGGGAGCTTTATGGCACGCCCACTCAGACATGGGACCACGCCGCAGGTGTGATGCGCTGTGGTCAGTCGGTTGTGAAAGAGGTTGAGGGAGAATACACGCCCGAAACCAAACTGGGAGCGCACTGAGCATGGTCACCAAAACAAACGCGGGCCGTTTCTTTGAAGACTATTCCATCGGCCAGATCCTCACCCACGCCGTCCCCCGCACGGTCAAGATGGGGGAGCGCGCGCTCTATCACGCGCTCTACCCCGCCCGCCACGCGCTCTATTCCTCCGATCAATTCGCCCAAGACTGCGGCCTTCCGTTCAGCCCACTGGACGATATGATCGCCTTCCACGTGGTGTTCGGAAAATCGGTCCCCGATGTATCTCTGAACGCCGTCGCCAACCTCGGCTATGCCCAAGGCCGCTGGCTGCTCCCCGTCTGGCCCGGTGACACCCTGCGCTCCGAATCCGAGGTTATCGGCCTCAAGCAGAACTCCAACGGTAAGACTGGCGTGCTCTATGTCCGCACACGCGGCCTGAACCAGCACGACGAGACTGTGATGGAATATGTCCGCTGGGTTATGGTCCGCAAACGCGACGCCAGTACACCTGCGCCCGAGACTGTCGTGCCGGACCTCCCCGACGCAATCAATGCCGCTGATCTGGTCATCCCGAATGGCCTCGATTTTTCCAACTACAACTTCGATCTGGCAGGCGAACCACACCGCTGGGGCGACTACGAGATTGGCGAAAAGATCGACCACATCGACGGTGTCACGATTGAAGAAGCAGAGCACATGTTGGCCACCCGCCTGTGGCAGAACACGGCCAAGGTCCATTTCGACACCTCCGCACGCCCCGATGGCTCGCGCCTGATATACGGCGGTCACGTCATATCCATGGCGCGCGCGCTGTCTTTTAACGGACTGGCCAACGCACAGATGATCGTGGGCCTCAATGGCGGCGCGCATGCCAACCCCTGCCTCGCCGGAGACACCGTGCGCGCATGGTCCGAAGTCATCGACAAGGCCGAGACCTCCGCGCCCGGCGTCGGTGCAATCCGCCTGCGCCTCGTCGCAACCAAGGGCGGCGCTCCCTTCGATCTGCGCGGGGAAGATGGCAAATACCTGCCCACTGTCCTGCTCGATCTCGACTACTGGGCGCTCATCCCGACCTAAGAGAAGCTGCCCGCCTGCGCAGCCTCCGTTGCGCAGGCGGCTGGTCAATCATACGCGTTTTTGGTTCCGCGGTCCGTGCAATATGCTTTGGCAAGTAACCAGTAGAAGCCTTGCTGCGACGGTCCTCGGGCCCTTGCGCTGAGTATGTTCATGCGGACACTGCAGGCATCGATGCGTCATCGAATCCTACACCAAGATGTTCCCGCACCTTGATGCGCAATGTACCAAGAGCAACATTTCCGATGGAATCGAGCCTAACTTGGCGCAATGAAACTGTATATTTTTAGCGATCTATTACAGTTTTTCACCGATAGGCTCAATTTTGTGATCACACTTTTTTAGTGTGTGATCACAAATGTCACTTTTAGGTGGATTATTAAATCTACCTGCGAAATGCTGTTCAGGAAATATTACGCACCCTGCGTATACCACGCTCACATCTGAACCAAAGACGGGACCGTCGCTTATGAACATCCATGAATACCAGGCAAAAGCCCTCCTGCGCAGCTACGGCGCACCAGTCTCCGATGGGCGCGTTGTGCTCAAGGCCGAAGACGCCAAAAACGCCGCCGCAGAACTGGGCGGCCCTCTCTGGGTTGTAAAAGCACAAATTCACGCAGGCGGCCGTGGCAAAGGTAAGTTCAAAGAAGAAGGTGCCGGCGAAGCAGGCGGCGTACGTCTGACAAAATCAGTCTCCGAGGCCGCCGAAGAAGCCAAGAAGATGCTGGGCCGCACGTTGGTCACGCACCAGACAGGCCCTGCAGGCAAACAGGTCAACCGCGTCTACATCGAAGACGGCTCCGGCATCGAGACTGAATTGTACCTCGCCCTGCTGGTTGACCGCGAAACATCGCGTGTCGGTTTCGTCTGCTCTACCGAGGGCGGCATGGACATCGAAGAAGTCGCAGCCTCCACACCAGAAAAAATCATCAACTTCTCCGTTGATCCCGCCACAGGGTTCCAAGCCTTCCACGGCCGCCGCATCGCCTTCACACTGGGACTGACTGGCAAAGCGGTCAAACAGTGCGTTGCTCTGATGGGACTGCTCTACAAAGCGTTCGTTGAGCGGGACATGGAAATGCTCGAAATCAACCCGCTGATCGTCACAGACTCGGGTGATCTCAAAGTGCTCGATGCCAAAGTCTCCTTTGACGGCAACGCCATGTACCGTCAGGCCGACGTCGCTGAGCTGCGCGACGAGACCGAAGAAGACAGCAAGGAACTCGAAGCTTCCAAGTATGACCTCAACTATATCGCCCTCGACGGTGAAATTGGCTGTATGGTGAACGGTGCGGGCCTTGCAATGGCGACGATGGACATCATCAAGCTCTACGGTGCCGAGCCTGCCAACTTCCTCGACGTAGGCGGCGGTGCCACCAAAGAGAAAGTGACCGAAGCGTTCAAGATCATCACCTCGGACCCGCAGGTCAAAGGCATCCTCGTCAACATCTTCGGCGGCATCATGCGCTGCGACGTTATTGCCGAGGGCGTTGTTGCTGCGGTCAAGGAAGTCGGCCTGAAAGTGCCGCTCGTTGTGCGCCTTGAAGGAACAAATGTTGAAGAAGGCAAAGCCATCATCAACAACTCGGGTCTCGATGTGATCGCGGCCGACAACCTCAAAGACGGCGCACAGAAGATCGTGAAAGCCGTCAAAGGCTAATCGCAGTGACCCGCGCCCTCGCCACATCCATTCCCTGCCTGTTCGCCTTCTTGGCGGCAGGCAGCGCTGTGGCGGGGCAACATTCGGCGTCGGTTGGCAAAGCATTTGCCGACCATTGTTTCAGCCCCTACCTTACCGCCGAGACAGCCAACGCCAACCTTGCGCCTTCTGGCGCACGTATTGATTTCTACGATCTTCGCCCATTTTCCTCCTCCCCTGTATCTGCCGTGAAAGGCCGACCAGCTACCTCTGGCACCGACCGCCGTTGCGAAGTGGCCTTTGACGGCTCTGCTTCGCAACAGGCCATCGCATGGGCACACACAGGTCTGGAGCAGGAAGGCCTTGCTGACAGGTTGGCAACAGTACCAGCCGACTTCCCCCGTCAGAACGGCACAGTGTTTATCGCCGCAGCACAACTCAATCCCAACCGCATTGCTGTGGTCCAAATCGGTGTGAGGGACGGCTCCAGCGGGCCGGAGACATTTCTGAACGTTGAACGCCTGACCCCACTCAACGAGGTGCCCGAATGATCCGGCAAGACCGTCGCACAAATCTTCTGACCCTCTTTGGCAGCGTGATCGCCGTTTTTGCTCTGATTGCGGCATGTTTGACCCTGCCCGCCGACATCCAAAAAGTCATCATCCGCGAAGGCGGGTTTATCGAGACAGCATCCGCCGTGGGCTACCTGCTGTGCGTTATACTGATGTTCGCACTTTGGGGCGTGCGCGCCAGCCTGAACAAATGGTATTTTTCAGCGATACTCATCCTATTCGCATGCCGCGAACTCGACCTCGACAAACGCGGCTTTACCGAAGGTTTGCTCAAATCACGTCAGTACATTGGCGATACGGTTCCCCTGCTTGAACGTGCCGGCTCCGCGATAATCCTGATCGCCATTCTGTTAACCATCGCCACCTTGGTCCGGGGTGAGACCCGCGTTTTCCTGCGCGGCCTGAGACAGAAATCTCCCGCCGCGTTTGCTGTGCTCGCGGGTATCGTTTTTATCGGAATATTTAAAACCCTCGACGGTCTCGCGCGAAAACTCGAACCCTTCGGCATTAACATCGGAGAGCAGGCCAGCCAGATGGCCAGCACTGCCGAGGAAATTGGTGAATTGGGCATTCCGGTCATGTTTGCCATGGCAATCATATTCTCAGTGCAGAACCGGAGGACCACCTGATGGAGACCCTTCCGCACCATCACCTGATCAAACTCGGCGACCACAAACCTTCCGCGCCTTTCTCATCAGGAGCCGAACCGACCAATGGTAAGGTAGAACTGAAACCAGCCACATATGCAGAAGTGGCCCTCGCCACTCCTGCACCCGCACAACCGATCCACAATCAAGACATTGGCGCCGTACCGGCCCAACCCTAAAAATAAGCAAGGAGACGCCTTCCATGGCCGTACTTATCGACGAGAACACAAAAGTAATCTGTCAGGGCCTTACCGGCTCACAGGGCACGTTCCACACCGAGCAAGCGATTGCATACGGCACAAAAATGGTCGGCGGTGTTACCCCTGGCAAAGGCGGTCAAAGCCACCTTGACCTGCCCGTGTTCAACTCCGTCCATGAGGCCCGCCACGTCACGCAAGCCAACGCCACCGTGATCTACGTGCCGCCCCCCTTCGCCGCTGATTCAATCCTTGAGGCGATCGACGCCGAGATGGAGCTGATCATCTGCATCACCGAAGGCATCCCTGTGCTTGATATGATGCGCGTAAAGCGCGCGCTGGATGGGTCCAAATCACGCCTGATCGGCCCGAACTGCCCCGGTGTCATCACACCTGATGCCTGCAAAATCGGCATCATGCCCGGCCACATCCACAAACGCGGCTCTTGCGGTGTTGTGTCCCGTTCCGGCACGCTGACCTATGAGGCGGTCAAACAGACCACAGACCTCGGCCTTGGCCAATCCACTGCTGTAGGCATCGGCGGCGACCCAATCAAAGGGACCGAGCATATCGACGTGCTGGAAATGTTCCTCGCCGATCCAGAGACAACATCCATCATCATGATCGGCGAAATCGGCGGCACCGCCGAAGAAGAAGCCGCACAGTTCCTCGCCGA
>CBDTVN010000055.1:0-17388 GCA_965364195.1 uncultured Sulfitobacter sp.
AGATCGTCTTTTTGCCATGGCTGCACTGGCCAATAGGGCAGCGGCGCTTACGCCGAGCAAGAGTGGGGGCAGTTTGAGCATGAGAGACTCCCTCGTTGTGTTTCGCAGAACGGCTAGGCGACGAATGAGGGGTTGGTCAGGAGAAACCTTGCGGGAGCATGCGCGCTGGGTTAGGCGTGCGGACTTCAAACGGAAGAGGGTTCGGGCATGGCAGTTTTGGGTGTGGATTTTGGGACGTCGAATTCGGCGGCGGGCATTGCGCGCGACGGTGTGGCCCATCTGATCCAGCTTGAGGCAGGGGATATGACGATGCCCACTGCTGTGTTTTTTGATTTCGACAGTAAGAAGATGTTGACGGGTTCGGCCGCTGGTGCCGCCCTTCTTGCGGGTGAAGAAGGGCGTTACATGCGCGCCCTCAAAAGCCTGCTTGGCGCGCCGTTGATGCGTGAAAAGCGAAACCTGCTGGGTGAAAAGCTTGATTTTATCGACGTGGTCTCACGGTTTTTGGCGCGCGTGAAAGCTACGGCAGAGACGCAGACCGGGGAGCGGTTCGAACGCGCACTTTCAGGACGTCCGGTGCGGTTTCACGGCGATGATGCACGCAACGCGCAGGCAGAGGTGGACTTGCGCGAGGCGTATGTGCGTGCCGGATTTGAGGACGTTGCCTTTATGTATGAGCCTGAAGCGGCAGCGCTCGCCAATCGTGGGGTGCTGGCCGAGGGTGATTTGGGGCTGATCGTGGATATTGGCGGCGGTACGTCCGACTTTACGCTGTTTCGCAACGGTGCTGATGCGATCGATATCCTATCCAGCCACGGTGTGCGGTTGGGTGGGACTGATTTTGACCGTATGGTGAGCTTAGAGACTGTTATGCCGCTCTTGGGTCGGGGGAGCCAGATACGCCATGCGTTTGGAGGCGAGACTCACACGGCACCCACAACGATTTTTAATGACCTTGCGACCTGGCAGAAAATCCCATTTCTCTATGCGCCAGACAGTCGCCGTCTTGCCAAAGACTTGGCGCAATATGCGGTGGAGCCATTGTTGTTTGCGCGGCTCGTGTCCGTGCTGGAGGATGAGCTGGGCCATGACATCGCGTTTGCGGTGGAGGCGGGCAAGATTGCGGCAAATGGTGCCGGGGAAGGTGCGATTGATTTGAGCGTGGTTGAGCGGGGGCTGAATGTCGCGCTGGATGACGGGCTGGTTGAGGCGCTCTTGCGGCCAATGGCGACTGACATGGGTGCCGCTGCGTTGGTGACGCTTGAACAGGCCGGTGTGGCACCTGAAGCCGTGACGCATCTGGTGTTTGTGGGCGGATCCAGTCTGATGAAGGTGACGCGTGGTGCACTGGCACAGGCATTCCCGCAGGCGCAGGTGCATCACGGGCAGGCACTTACGGCGATCGTGGATGGGTTGAGCCTTGCGAGTGCGCGTGCGTTTGATTGAGGTGTTATAGGGGCCAGCCCCCTTGGCCCTGTGGGGCCAATTCCCCCGGAGTATTTATCGCCAAATGAGATAGAGGTCAGCCTTTCGGGAGCAGTAGTGTCTCCAGTGCAGCGCCCATGACACAGGCGCTGTCGATCATGTCATCCACGCCGATCCATTCGTCGGGCTTATGGGCCAACTCCAGCACGCCGGGGCCGTAGGCGATGCAATTTTTTAGCTTACCAATCCGGTCGATGTGTTTTTGGTCATAGGTGCCAGGGGAAGCGACGTATTGAGGCTCTTTGCCCAATACATCCTGTATGGCCTTTGCAACGGTTTGCACGACGGGCGCGTTGCGGTCGGTCATGGAGGGCAGAACGGAGTTTATCTCGGTCAACTCGTAGTCGAAATCGGGGCGGGTGATGCGGAGGCCTTCGAGTAAATTGGTCACTTCGTCACGGACATCGTCGAGCGGTTCTTCCGCCAGAAAGCGGCGGTCGATTGTGATGCGGCAGCTGTCGGGGACGCAATGGGATGGCAGGCCGTCAAAGTCCTCATCTTGTTCTTTTGCGCCGCCATGAATGGAATTGATGTTCATGGTCGAGCTGCGCGCGCCTTCGGGGACCACGGGCATATCAGTGATGCGCAGGGCCATGGCGGGGAAAAGTTTATCCTCGAACTCAGTCAGGACAGCGCCCATGTGGCGCACCGCGCAATCGCCAAGGAAGGGCATGGAGCCGTGGGCGATCTCGCCCTTTGTTTTGATCTCGGCCCACCAACCGCCGCGGTGGCCAAGGCATATGCGGTCTTTGTTCAGCGGCTCGGGAATAATGACATGCTGGACGCGGGCGGGGTTGAAGTGGCCGTGCTCTGCCAAATAGGCGACGCCGCCGTAGCCGCCGGACTCCTCATCTGCAGTGCCTGAAATCTCGATCGCTCCGGCGAAGTCACTGTAGGTCTCGATGAAGGCCTCGGCGGCGATGATGGAGGCGGCGAGCCCCCCTTTCATATCACAGGCCCCACGCCCGTAGATTTTGCCGTCTTTGAGTTCTGCGCCAAAAGGATCAAAGGTCCACCCCTGACCTTCTTCGACCACATCTGTATGGCTATTGAAGTGGACGCATTCACCGCTGCGTTTTCCTTCGCGGCGTGCGATGATGTTCCAACGCGGGTATTTCGTGCTGTCACCGGGGGTGCCGTGTGCGCGGATGAGTTGGGTCTCAAATCCGTGTGCCTTAAGCCTGCGGTCAAGGTATTCGCAGATGGCGAGGTAGTCATGGCCGGGGGGATTAAGCGTCGGGATACGAATGAGATCTTGGGTCAAGGCGATCAGATCATCCCGCTTTGCGGTGATGGCTTGCGAGAGAGGAGTGATCATAGTGCGCCCTTTTACTGAACGAGATTTCGAGGGTTTGCGTTGAACCCCTATCATTGCGCAACTGGGCGAGTGTGCAAGACATAAATTGGACGTTTGCATAAAGCATGCTGAACGGGCGATAGACGTCAAATGGACGATGGCAAATTTCCAAGTGAGGGTCGATATGAGTGAAACGGGTATGACTGCCGCGCCTAAAGGTGCCATCGCCACCACTTGGGCGGCCCTTCGAGATGGATTTTTGCAAATTGGCGAAACAAACCTTGCGCTGGTGTCGGCCGGTGTCGGCTTTTTCGGTATGCTCTCGGTTTTTCCGGCGATTGCGGCGCTGATTGCTTTGCTGAGCCTTGTGTCTGACCCTGATGTTGTTGTGGCGCAATTGGAGCAAATGCGGGGATTTATACCTGCGGATGTGTATGAGATTCTTCATGTGCAGATTGTGAGTCTTGTGACGGCGAGTGCCGATACACTTGGGTGGGCAGGTGCGATCTCTATCATAGCAGCGCTTTGGTCTGCGCGTGCGGGTGTCGCGGCGATGATGACAGGCTTAAATGCAGTGCATGGAGAGAAAAACCGCGCAACCCTATCACATTATGTGAGAGCGTTTTTGCTGACACTTGCGCTTGTTGCTGTGGGAATTGTCGCGTTGGTCACGCTCGTTGTAGCACCTGTGGTTCTGGCGTTTTTCCCGCTTGGTGGCGTTGCCGGGTTCATTGCGGAGGCGTTGCGCTGGACGATTGCTGTGACTGTTTTACTCGCGGGTGTGAGCGTCCTTTATCGCTATGGCCCTAACCGGAGTGTGCAATCACGGCGGGCCATTAAACCAGGTGCTTTTGTTGCCGTGATCAGCTGGGCAGGGCTGTCCGTTCTGTTCAGCTACTATGTTGCAAATTTTGGAAATTATAATCAGGTTTACGGCTCAATCGGCGCCGTGATTGCGATGTTGGTTTGGCTCTGGCTCAGCAGCTTCTTGATCCTCTTGGGGGCCGTTGTGAATGCACAGGTGGAAAAGCATGTGTATGGGGTGCATATTCCTGAGGCAGCTTCTCCGTTTGAAGATGTCCCTGCGGCGTCGCCGGAAGAGTTGGTGGACGAGACCTCCGCCAGCCCGTTGTCTTGAGCACTTTCGCGCTCAAGGTCGATATTATCTGAGGTCCTTCAGGCGTGCAAAGTCTCTGTCGATGAAAAGAACATTGCCTGACTGACAGCCGAGATGACCTGGTCTTCTGTATAAGGTTTCGAGATCAGGAAGGCTGGCTCAGGCTTGTCTCCGGTCAGTAGACGCTCGGGGAAAGCAGTGATGAAGATGACAGGGCGTGCGCCCAACTCCGACAGGATATCATTCACGGCATCGATGCCGGAGGAGTTATCGGCCAACTGAATATCGGCGAGGATCAAATCTGGTGCGTCCTGTTTACTCAAAGCGACAGCTTCGTCGCGTGTGCGGGCGATGCCAGTGATGCGGTGGCCCATTTCGGCAACGATGCTCTCGATGTCCATGGCGATAATCGCCTCATCCTCGATGATCATTACGGATCCCATAACACTGTCCGCCATTTCACGTCGTGCGATAGAAACAAGCTTTTCAGCTTCTTCGGTTTCAACGCCGATGATTGTTGCGATGTTGCCGTAAGTGAATCCTTCAATCGTATAAAGGAGCAAAGCTTCACGGCTGTTGTTGGTAAGTTTCGCGAGATGCTTTTGCGCTTTCGCACGCGCGCCTGTTTCTGCCTCTTCAATTGGTGCGCCGGCGCTGGACCAGATGCCATATAATACACGAAAGAGGCCTGTTTTTACATCGGTGCCGTCGAGCACGCTTCGGTCGGTTAGGATTGCTTCGAGCGCGGCAGCGGCAAAGGCATCACCGCTGTTCTGGCTGCCGGTAAGCGCACGGGCATAGCGGCGCAGATAGGGGATGAACTTACCCAGTTGGTCACTAATGCTGAGGTCGTTTGCTGCATCACTCATTCGAGTAAATCCTTTTTTTGTCTTTTATGGAACCAAACGCATCCTGGGCGCGTTAAGTTCCCAGCCAAAGTATAATTATTTAATTTTGTGATCGGGGTCACGTGACTAGTCAGAGACAGCATAAAGCACACGAGAGTGTTATCGATCAGAATTTACGCCGCGTCTATGAGGAAGCGTTAGACGAGGGTATACCCGATCGTTTCACGTCACTTCTGGAGCAACTCAAAGAACAAGAGCGCGACCAGGGCAATGAGCGATGAGCGCGACCGACCCGCGCGATGAGCTGGTGGATCATCTTCCGGCGATGCGCGCGTTCGCCATATCGCTGACGCGCAACAGTGCGACAGCAGACGATATGGTTCAAGATACGCTTGTTAAAGCATGGACAAATATAGATAAATTCCATGTGGGCAGCAACATGCGCGCATGGTTGTTCACAATTTTACGCAATACTTACTACTCATCGCGCCGCAAGGCGAAGCGCGAGGTTGCCGATATCGACGGCGTTTTCACCGAGAGTTTGGCTGAGAAGCCAGCGCATGACGGCCATCTGCAAATGAATGATTTCCGCACCGCGTTGGGCAAGCTGAAGGATGAGCAGCGCGAGGCACTATTGCTCGTGGGCGCGTCTGGGTTTTCCTATGAGGAAGCCGCAGAAATGTGTGGCGTTGCAGTTGGCACGGTAAAAAGCCGTGTTAATCGCGCCCGTTCACAGCTGGTAGATTTGATGGGTTTGAGCGAAGACGAGGCGATGGAGATGACAGATGACGCAACAATGTCTGTGCTTTCGGCATCGAAAGTAGCAAGCTTTTAAGCCATGACATCAGGTTTTTTGCGCAATAGCCTCTTTGGGGGACTGGCCTTCAGGGTTTTGCTGTTTTTGTCTTTGGCGCTTTTGCCAATCGGCCTCATTGGGTTTATCCAGACCCAGCAGATCGCGGAACAGAGTAAGCGAACAGCTGAATTGTCCCTTATCGCGGTGACCGAGCAAGCCGCCGCTACAGAGCGGGCGCTGCTGCAAGAGGCATTCGGAGCAGGTCGCGCGCTTACTTCTGTCGTGAAGCTGGTTCAGGACAATCCGCAGCGCTGCTCTGACTTTTTGCATGCGTACAAGGAAGAGATCAGCGAGTACCGGCTTATCGGGTTTATCACTGTGGATGGTCGGATGGATTGCTCTTCGACGCATCAGTCATATGACCTTTCGGCGACGACGATTTTTCAGGATACCGTAGCACGCTCTGTACGTACTGTGACGGCTGTTGATCACGGGCGGGTGTCAGGTGCTGCTGTGGTTGTCGTGACAATTCCGGTATTCGAAGAGGCTGAGATCATCGGCTATTTCTTTATTTCTGTCAGCCGGGATTCGCTGGAAGCCCAGGAGATGGCGGACCCCACCAGATCACCCCTGTCGCTTATTACGTTCAACGATTCAGGCGAAATTACCACGTTCGAGCAGGGTAAGGATGTGACAGAATCCGAACTGCCAGCGGCCTATCCGCTCAAGCAATTGGCGGGCAACACACGACAGGTGTTCACGGCCAAGAATACCGAAGGCGTTGAGCGCGTTTACGCTCTCATCCCGCTTGTTGACGGGACCGTTTTTGCGATGAGCGTTTGGCCCAGTGATACGGCCCTGTTAGAGACTGATTTTACCAGTCGCCTTTCCTCTGTCCTGCCGATTCTCATGTGGGTTGCCAGCCTTGTGGTTGCGTTCTGGGCGCTCAACAGGCTGGCGATCACCCACATCGGTAAGCTGGGCCGCCAGATGCGTCATTTTGCGCTGAACCGGACGTTACCGCGCAAACCGCTTGGAGATCGTGTGCCCGTGGAAATCGTGGCTATGGAGCAATCCTTTCTGGCGATGGCTAATTCCATTTTGCAAGACGAAGCGAGTTTGGAGGATAGCCTGCGCGAGAAGAATATCCTGCTCAAAGAAGTGCACCATCGCGTCAAAAATAACCTGCAGCTGATATCGTCGATCATGAATATGCAGATTCGCCAAGCGCCAACAGAGGCAAACAAGCGTGTATTGCAGCGCTTGCAAGACCGTATCCTTAGCCTCGCGACAGTGCACAAGAGCCTCTATCAGGACAATGAGATGGCGCGGGTTGATGCGGGTATTCTGTTGCGTGAAATCGTGGCCCGCAGTCTAGAAATCGGGATGGGGCCGAACGCCGGAGTTGACGTGACTGAAGAGTACGACAGCATTCTGATCGGTCCCGACGATGCGGCGCCCCTGTCATTGCTGGCGTCGGAGGCGGTGACCAATGCCCTCAAATACGTGCCGCAGCAAAGTAAGCAGCGGGCAAAGATCATTGTGAGCCTCAAATATAGCGGTGCCGAACGGGCAACTTTGCGCATCGTAAATACTTTGGGAGGGGAACCACCCGAAACAGGTACGGGTCTCGGCTCAAAGCTTATCATGGCCTTTACGCGCCAGTTAAATGGCACACTGAGTGTCAAAGAAGAAGACGGTCTCTATGCGCTCGAGCTCGATTTTCCGGTGCCGGTCGTGGATAAGGCCGCCTTTGATTATTGAGGCCGGCGTTTAACGTCGCCTTAGTGATTTCATACCACACTGGTCAGCGATCTAAGCTTTTTTCAACAAATTGGGAACTTACATCTAATGATGTTCGTTCGGTTAGCGAACACTATGAAATGGAGGTGGCGATGACGATTGAAATGCTAGTTGGCGGCTTTTTAATTCTGATGATGGTTGCTGTGATTGTGGTCTCTATGACTTCGACAAAAAGCAGCAATGTCAGCGATGTTGTTTGGAAAAATCTTCGCCGAAAGGGCTTTGGCGCTGACCCGCGCGGGCAACGCTAACAGTTCCTTTAGAAAACAGGGGGCGTAAGTGCACTTACTATTTCGCAAGGCTCCGCAGAAACGTTCCTAAACCGGTGCGGCAGTCGGCTGTCGAATAGATATCCATCCCCCACGTTCAGCACATCAACCGCGTCGCCGACCGTAAGTTCGATCTGGCCAAGCGTGATGATTCCCGCCTCTTCCCCCTCATGTGTGAGAAACTCTGGTCCCGTGTCTGCGCCAGCAGGGTATGTCTCATGCAACACTTGCAATGTGTGCTCGCGCGCGTTGCCTAATTGTCTCAGCGAGACCTGCCCTGGACCTTCAGGAGCGACCTGTGTGAACTCATGGGCGCGGTAGAAAATCTTGGGTGTGTCCTGATCCTCAAGAGAGCCAAAAAACTCCGCCATGGAGATCGGTATGGCGTCGAGTAAGCTCTTGAGTGATGCAACAGAAGGTGAGGTTTTGTCAGTCTCGATCAAAGAGATCGTGCCGTTCGTTAAACCTGCCCGTGTTGCCAGTTCGCGTTGGGATAGGCCCCGATCAATGCGGATCTGTTTGAGGCGTTGTCCGATGTCCAAGGGATATCTTTCTTTTCACAGGTTGCACGCAAAACCAGCGCGACCGATCAGCGATCTTTTGCCGAACTGACCACTCCAATTAGAAAAAAACAAGTGTCAGGATTATCAAGATTGACAATTAAATTAAACAGGACGAAAGATTTTTTAAACGCGGGTTACGCCGCGCTCATCCTACTCTTTATCTCAGGAGCATAACATGGCCAGCACAGTAAAACGCGCGCCGCGCAAATCCGCAAAAAAGAAACCTCAAATCGCAATCGTTGAGCCTGCGGTCCCCGTGACCTACACCAACGCTGATCTTGTGGCGCGCCGCGAAGCGGCAGTACCGCGTGGCGTGGCATCGGCTACACCTGTCTATGCGTCTTATGCCGAGAATGCAGAGCTTTGGGATGTAGATGGCAAGCGGTTTATCGACTTCGTTGGCGGTATTGGCGTACTGAACACAGGTCACCGCCACCCCGGTGTGATTGCGGCGGCCAAGGCCCAAGAAGACCAGTTCACCCACACATCCTTTCAGGTTGTGCCTTACGCGCCCTACATCGAGCTTGCCGAAAAGCTGAATGAACTGGCGCCCGGTGATGAACCGAAAAAGACACTTCTGGTGACAACAGGTGCCGAAGCGGTCGAGAATGCGGTGAAAATTGCACGCGCAGCCACTGGCCGTCCGGGTGTAATCGCCTTTACCGGAGGGTACCACGGTCGCACGCTGTTGACGCTTGGCATGACTGGCAAAATCAGCCCCTACAAAAAAGATGTCGGTCCGTTCCCGTCCGATATCTTCCGCGCGCCGTTTCCGAACACACGCGATGGCATCACGGTTGAAGACGCGCTGACAGGATTGCAGAACCTCTTCCTCACCGATGCACAGCCTGAGCGCATCGCCTGTATCATCATCGAGCCTGTTTTGGGCGAGGGCGGCTACACACCAGTGCCGTTCGAGATGCTGATCGCATTGCGCGAGATTTGTGACCAGCACGGCATCATGTTGATCGCTGACGAAGTGCAGGCAGGTTTTGGCCGTACGGGCAAATGGTTCGCGATCGAGCATTCCGGCGTTGTGCCTGATCTGATCACAGTGGCGAAATCCATGGCAGGCGGGTATCCGTTGGCTGGTGTGATTGGTCGCGCTGATGTGATGGATGCGATGATCCCTGGCGGTTTGGGTGGCACATATGGCGGTAACCCCGTTGCCTGTGCCGCGGCTCTTGCTGCAATCACGGCGATTGAGGATGAGGGTCTGCTCGCGAAGTCCATCGCAATGGGTGACAAGTTTAAGGCACGCTTTGCCGAGATTGGCGCGCGTGCCGCTCCTTACCGCATGTGGGATATTCGCGGTTTGGGTGCGATGATCGCGGTTGAAGTTGTCACAGACTTTGCCTCTGCCACGCCTGACGCGGCGTTGACCAAGCGTATCATTGCGCATGCGCTTGAGCGTGGTTTGTTGCTATTGAGCTGTGGCATGCACGGCAATGCAATCCGCGTGATGGTGCCGCTCACGGCGTCCGAAGAAATTGTTGATGAAGGCTTGGCGATTTTCGAAGAAGCCCTCGTCGCTGCGGTTGCCGAAGGCGTCTGATCGCCTCGCATCACTGAACTGAAGTTAAGAGCGCGCGGAGGGAAACCTCTGCGCGTTTTTCATTCGGGTGGGTCTTGATGTCATGATACCAACTCAAGCAGGGCTATTTCTCATGCGTCTTTGGCTCATTTTCATATTTGCTTTGATGACAGGGTCCGTACATGCGGATGAGCCTGTCCGTTTGGGCATCTTTGGCACAGTCGACAGCATCGCGCCTTTGGTCGTAGCAGGTCGGCGCATCGAGGCCGCGGATAGCACCCCAGTGATCAGCCTTTTGGGTCTCAAACAGCCCATTGAGGTAGGTGACACGTTGGCGATTGTCGTGCGCACAGGCGATGAGGTGCTTGTTGCCGAGCGTGTTCTCCAAATCTACCCTGTCGTTGGTGCTGTGAGTGAGGTTGACGACGACACCGCCAAAATCATGGGCAGCTTGGTGCATATCCCACCAGATCAAGAGATTAAGGTTGGCCAGTGGTTTGCGGTGAGCGGATTGTGGAGTGGGGCAAAGGCGATCACCAGCAATTTGCACCGCTTTGAGGGGGGGGTTGCGCAGCTTGCGGGCTCAATCGATCCAGACAGCGATAGGTTGGGGGGCAGTGCGATATTGACGACGCAAAGACCCCTAGATGGATACGAGGGTGATGTCTGGATGTTGAGTGGCACGCCCGAGGGTGAGGGGCTGCGGGTTCGTTTGATGTCAAAGGGGGTCTTCGGGCGTAACGTCGATCTTGCGGTATGGCAAGGATACGCCTCCCTGCCGATTGCCTCGCAAACATATTTGATCCACGGGACGCAGATCAGAGGCACCGCTCGTGATGCCCAGATGCCAGCCGCAGGGGCGCTGATCGCGCGCTGCGTCCACCAAGGTCGCGTTGTGGATGTGGCCCCCGAAGGGCTAGAGGCGGCGTTTGATGCGCTTGACTGCGCTAAACATACTCCGGCGGATTGAAAGTGTCAGCTCTGGCGCGTGACCAGCGGTCTTTGTACCCTTTGTGATCCGCCGCTTCCTCATCGATGAGGAAGCCTATCGGCAGATAAGGGAAGGCTTTGTTCCCTTGCACCATGGAGCGGTCAGATTGGCGTTGCATCAGGTGGTGGGGGAGGAACCCACTTGGGTTGGACAGGCCTGCGGCACCTGTCATCTCGCCCAACGCGTCTAGTGTCTCGCGGTGAAAGCGCGCAACGCGTTTTGACTTATGCTCGGGATCAAGGGCGCGGGCGCGCAACGGATCTTGGGTCGCGACACCAACGGGGCAATGGTTCGTGTGACACGCCTGCGCCTGAATGCATCCGATAGCGAACATAAATCCGCGTGCGGAGTTGCACCAATCCGCCCCCAGCGCCAGTGCGCGCGCGATGTCAAAGGCGGAAACGATTTTGCCAGCAGCGCCAAGCTTGACCTGATCGCGGATACCAGCGCCGCGCAGGACGTTGTGCACAAAAGTCAGCCCCTCGACCATGGGCATGCCCACATGGTTGGCAAACTCCAGCGGGGCGGCTCCTGTGCCGCCTTCGGCACCGTCCACCACGATAAAGTCCGGCACGATACCTGTCTCCAGCATCGCCTTGACCATACACATGAACTCTCGCTGGTGACCGATACACAGTTTGAAGCCCACAGGTTTGCCGCCGGAAAGATCGCGCAGCTGCCCAAGAAATTCGCACATTTCGATGGGAGTGGAAAAGGCAGAGTGCGCTGCGGGCGAGACGCAATCTTCTCCCATCGGAATGCCGCGCGCCTCTGCGATCTCGGTGGTAATTTTGCCAGCGGGCAGCATGCCGCCATGACCGGGCTTGGCCCCTTGTGACAACTTGAGTTCGATCATCTTGACCTGCGGCAAGGTTGCGGTTTTTGCATATTTTTCTGGATTAAAGCTGCCGTCTTCTGCACGCGCGCCGAAATAGCCAGAGGCCACCTGATAGATCAGGTCGCCGCCGCCCTCCTTGTGGTAGCGGCTCACGGACCCTTCGCCGGTATCATGGGCAAAGCCGCCCATCTTTGCACCCATGTTCAACGCCTTGATCGCATTGCCAGAAAGCGAGCCAAAGCTCATTGCAGAGATGTTGTAGATCGACGCGTTGTAGGGCTGCTTGCAAGCGTTACCACCAACTGTGATGCGGAAGTCCGTATTCTCGATGTGCTTTGGATGCACGGAATGGGTGACCCAGCTATATCCGCCTTCATAGACGCGCTTCTTCGTGCCGAAAGGGCGCGCGTCCTCTTGGTTCTTGGCGCGCTGATATACGAGGCTGCGCTGATCGCGGCTAAACGGTTCTTCGTCCTGATCATCCTCCAGCAGGTATTGGCGAATTTCAGGGCGAATTTTCTCCATCAAGAATCGCACATGGCCCAGCACCGGATAGTTTCGCAGGACCGAATGCGAGCTTTGCCGAACGTCATTAAAACCCAAAAGAGAGAGTGCAGCGAAGACCAGAAACGGCAGGAAAAACCAACCTGACCAACTGAACATCGCAATAATACTCAGAATCGTGAGGATCACGGCTCCCGCTAAAGTACTGTAACGGGTGAGTTCCGAGAATTTTGGCATGTAGTGCTCCAGCTGTTTGCGCATTGGCTAACGTGCAGGAGTGTAGAGCCCATTAAGATACGGCTTGGCAAGGGTACCGTAGAAAGCTGACGTGGCTTTGATCCGCGGAGGGTGGGTGTGTTTTGCCGTAAAGATGACCGTATCTTGTGCAAATAACTTATAATAAACAGTGCGATGAATATATGTGCATTGCCCGTTGATAGACTGCTTGCTCATCTTAGGAAAGCTGCCTACGCTCGACTTAGATTTCGGATGTTCGGCACTTGTGTCTGATTAACCGGAGCGGGAGGTTGACGCGTTGAAAGGAATTGCGGTTTCGCGGTTTCTTCTACTATTTCGCCTCCTTATTACTGGATAATGGCAACGTTTCGCGTTGTCCTTGTGACAACAATGGGAGAGTTAACTATGAAAATGTTTAAGACTATAACTGTCGCTGGGGCCTTTGCGGGCGCCATGCTGGCAGGCACTGCGTCCTTTGCGCAGGATAAGTTCATTACCATCGGCACAGGCGGCCAAACGGGTGTTTACTTTGTGGTGGGTCAGTCGATCTGTCGCCTGGTCAACCGCGGCTCTGCCGATCACGGGCTGAAGTGTACGGCCCCGTCAACTGGCGGTTCCATCGCGAACATCAACGCGATCAAAGCAGGCGATATGGACATGGGCGTGGCCCAGTCCGATTGGCAGCACCACGCTTTTAACGGCACATCCAAGTTCGAGGGTGACAAATTCGACAAGCTGCGCGCCGTATTCTCGGTCCACGGTGAGCCGTTCAACGTGATTGCGCGCAAAGACAGCGGCATCAAGACGTTTGACGATCTCAAAGGCAAGCGCGTCAACATCGGTAACCCCGGTTCCGGTCAGCGCGCCACAATGGAAGTCGTGATGGCGGCCAAAGGTTGGACGCTGGATGATTTCGCACTCGCCTCCGAGCTGAAGCCAGCCGAGCAAGCCGCCGCATTGGGCGATAACAAAGTGGATGCAATCATCTACACCGTTGGCCACCCGAACGGCTCCATCCAAGAAGCAGTCTCCACGATCGACGCGGAGTTGATCACAGTTGCCGGTCCTGAAATCGACAGTCTGATCAACGACAACCCGTTCTATGCCGCAGCGACCATTCCTGGTGGCATGTACAAAGGCACGGACATGGACGTGAACACATTTGGCGTGAAAGCCACGTTTGTGTCCTCCTCCGACGTCGACGAAGACACGATTTACCAGACTGTAAAAGCTGTGTTTGACAACTTTGATCGCTTCAAGGGTCTGCACCCTGCGTTTGCGAACCTCAAAGAAGAAGACATGATCTCCGCAGGCCTGTCCGCACCTCTGCATGACGGTGCTGCGAAGTACTACAAAGAGCGTGGCTGGATCGAATAAGCTTCGACTGCGACCAAGATATTCAGAGCGGCGGGTGGGAGTGTCCGCCGCTCTGACGGCTTTGCGGAAAATCGCAAAGACCAGCACGCGCCGATAAGGTGCGGCATGCAATAGGGGACATTGCTATGACAGACCAACAACAAGCAGCCGCCGTAGAAGCCGAAGCCGCTGGACGCGGGGGCCTTGCCCAGAATGAGTTGGACGAGCTTGTCGCCTCATCTGATACGGGTGGACGATCTGTTGGAGGTCCGGTTGGCACGTTGCTGATGTTGACCGCACTCGCATGGTCCTTGTTCCAGCTCTATATCGCATCTCCCTTTGGTCTGTTTAACGACACGCTGGCGCGCTCGATCCACCTCGGGTTTGCGGTGTTCCTCGGCATTATGGCCTTTCCCGCCGCGCGTACGAAATTCCAGATGATCCTTGGTATTGTGGTGCCGCTTGCCCTTGCTGCGCTGTTCATGGTCGCGGCCAAAGATGGTGTTGCTGTGTGGTGGATACCGATCCCCGCCATCGCCATTGCGGCCACGGTTGTCCTTGGGTCCCCCAAGGGCAGCATCCCGATTTGGGAGTGGGCACTTGCCGTGGTTGGCGCGCTTGCGGCGCTCTATCTCTTCTTCTTTTACCGCGATATCGCGGACCGTGTCGGTGCGCCGATCATGCAGGATTATGTGGTCGCCGTTGTCGGTATCATGATCTTGTTGGAGGCCACGCGCCGCGCGCTTGGGCCTGCTTTGATGATCGTGGCGAGTGTCTTCTTGATGTACACCGTCCTTGGACCGAATATGCCAAGCATCATCGCGCACAAGGGCAATAGCCTGTCCGAGATTGTAAACCATCAGTGGATCACGACCGAGGGTGTGTTTGGTATCGCGCTGGGCGTGTCCACTTCGTTTGTATTCCTGTTTGTTCTGTTTGGCTCGCTGCTGGACCGTGCGGGTGCTGGCAACTACTTTATCCAAGTCGCGTTCAGCCTCATGGGTCATATGAAGGGCGGACCCGCAAAGGCGGCTGTTGTCTCCTCCGCCATGACCGGCCTCATCTCTGGCTCTTCCATCGCCAACGTGGTGACCACCGGTACATTCACGATCCCGCTGATGAAGAAAGTGGGCTTTAGCTCAGAGAAGGCGGGCGCTGTCGAGGTTGCCTCCTCCGTCAACGGGCAGATCATGCCACCTGTTATGGGTGCTGCGGCGTTCCTGATGGTCGAATATGTGGGCATCCCGTATTTTGACGTGGTCAAGCATGCGTTCCTGCCCGCTGTGATTTCCTACATCGCGCTGGTCTATATTGTGCACCTCGAAGCACTCAAGGCCGGCATGGAAGGTCTGCCACGCCCTACACCGCCTAAGCCGTTGCTGGCATGGCTCATGTCGATTGCCTTCACCATCGCGGTGATCTGCGGGCTGAGCTTTGCGGTCTATTACCTGATGGGCTGGATTCGCCCTGCCTTCCCCGAAACGGCTGGCTACATCATCTTTGTCTTCCTGACCTCCGTCTATGTAGGTCTGCTCTATGTCGCCTCCAAGGAAGCGCCGCTTGAGTTGGACGACCCAAATGCACCGGTGACCAAACTGCCGCTGCCGGGTCCGACTGTGCGCTCTGGTTTGCACTTTATCCTGCCGGTCGTTGTGCTGGTTTGGGCCTTGATGGTGGACCGTTTGTCCCCCGGCCTCTCGGCGTTCTGGGCGACCTGCTACATGGTATTTATCCTTGTGACCCAGCGCCCAATAATGGCGATCTTTCGTGGTCAAAGCAATCTTGGCTCTGATATCAAAGACGGCCTGCTCGATCTGGTTGACGGATTGGTCACAGGCGCACGCAACATGATCGGTATCGGCATCGCCACTGCTACGGCGGGCATTATCGTAGGCTCGGTGAGCCAGACGGGTGTGGGCGCTGCTTTGGCTGATGTTGTTGAGGTGTTGTCCGGTGGTCATATCCTTGCAATCCTACTGCTGACGGCGGTGCTGTCGCTGATCCTCGGGATGGGGCTGCCGACCACTGCAAACTATATCGTGGTTTCCGCACTGCTTGCCCCTGTGATCGTGACACTGGGCCAGCAGAACGGTCTGATCGTGCCGCTGATCGCTGTGCATTTGTTTGTATTCTACTTCGGGATCATGGCGGATGTGACGCCGCCTGTGGGGCTTGCCTCCTTTGCGGCGGCGGCTGTTTCCGGCGGTGATCCGATCAAAACGGGTGTGGTTGCGTTCTTCTACAGCTTGCGGACCGCTGCACTGCCGTTCCTGTTCATCTTTAACACCGAATTGCTGCTGATTGATGTCACATGGGCGCAGGGCATATTCGTCTTCATTGTCGCGACGATCGCGATGCTGCTGTTCGCGGCTGCAACGCAGGGCTGGTTCCTCGCCAAGAACCGTTTCTATGAGACGATTGCGCTCCTGCTGATTGCTTTCACGCTGTTCCGTCCGGGGTTCTGGATGGATATGGTTACGCCACCTTATTCCGAGGTCGCCTCAAGCGAGATTGCACAGGCGGCGGAGCAAACCGATGCCGGTGAATACTTGCGCCTGCGTGTTGACGGGGTGAACGATCTGGGCGACCCGCTTGAATTTGTGGCGCTCTTGCCAATTGGAGAGGGGGCCACGGGTGCGGAGAAACTCGCCAACGCCGGTCTCACTTTCCGTCAGGATGGGGACAAGATGATCATTGATGATGTTGCCTTCAACTCACCTGCCAAAAGTGCAGGTCTGGATTGGGATCAGGAAGTTATCCGCGTGCTAAAGAAAGAGCCACAGCCAAGCAAATACCTGATGTTCCTGCCTGCGCTGCTCTTGTTGGCGGCAGTTGTCATGCTCCAGAGGGGCCGTAACGGGCGTGCCCCCCGCAAGTCGGCGGCGGCGTAAAATCACCTGCGGTTGCGCGACATATCTACGGTGGCACGCCGTTACGACACGGGCCCGTTTGGTCTGTTCCACTCCCCATACAAAGGGCGTAAGGGATGATCCAAACGGCCTGAGCCGTGGTTTCCGGAGTGAACAGATATGACCCCTTTCGCAATTGCAGGCGTGCAGATGTACGTCAACGCTCTACACCCCAACGTCGATGGTATGATCCAGCGGTTGGGCATCCTGATGGCGCGGTTCCCGTGGACGCAGATGGTACTTTTCTCCGAGTTGGCTGCTTACGGCCCGCTCGATCAATACTCTCTGCCGCCCGAGAACGAAGCGCTTGAGAAGTTTCAGGCCGCAGCGGTCAAGCACGGTGTCTGGCTGATCCCGGGCTCGATGTTTATTACAGACCCTGAAGATGGTCGGATCTATAACACCTCCGTGGTGATCAACCCGCAGGGTGAGATTATCCGCCGTTATGCCAAGATGTTCCCGTTCCGTCCATATGAGGCGGGTGTCGCAGCAGGGACCGAGTTCTGCATCTTTGACGTACCGGATGTGGGCCGTTTTGGTCTGTCGATCTGCTATGATATGTGGTTCCCCGAGACCACGCGCCAGCTGACGTCTCAGGGCGTCGAGGTTCTGCTGCACCCTGTCTTGACCGGTACGACCGACCGTGATGCCGAACTTGCCATTGCGCGGGCAACCGCAGTGCAGTTCCAATGCTATGTGATCGACGTGAACGGCCTTGGCGCTGGCGGCGTTGGCAAATCCTGCGTGATTGATCCGACGTCGATGGTTCTGCACCAGTCAGCAGGGCAGGAAGATATGTTCCCGATCGAGATTGATCTGGACATGGTGCGCCGCCAGCGTG
>CBDTVN010000056.1:0-17225 GCA_965364195.1 uncultured Sulfitobacter sp.
ATATGGAACTGCGCCTGCAAAAAGCGCGCAACTTGCTGATGCAAACGGATATGAGTGTGATCAACGTGGCGCTGGCCTGTGGTTTTGCCTCGCCCTCGCATTTCTCAAAATGCTACCGTGCGCATTATGACAACACCCCCTACCGCGAGCGCGGAAGCCACGCTGCGCGCCTATCGATCTGACCGCACTGTGGCCGCCCACGGTCCCGTCACGGGCATCTTGACCTATGATGCTTGGCACAAGGGTCGTGACGGCACCCGCGTCATTTCACCGAAGAGGTGTCACAACACCTGCCGCTGGCGCGGGCGAATGGCACAGTCCTGACCCAAACATGATCCTGCGCGATGCTCTGTTCGAGCATTCCCTCAGCCGTGACACGCTGCTTGCCCCAACGTCAAAAGAACGCCGACTTTCGGTAACATGGTACAATGCACGCCCAGATTAGGGCCGGAAGCCACCATTATCCTGCGATCACGCATAAAATAAGGCCGATCCGCCGAAAAAATCTGCTTCTCTTTTCCTCGGACCGCGCATAGGCTCTTGGCCGAACATCATGTTCCAACAAGGGAGATCCACATGAAAAAGATGCTTATGGCCACAACGGCTGCAGCACTGGTTGCCACGGGCGCATTCGCCGATGGCCACGCAACAGAAGTTAAGCTCGGTATTATCTTCGGCTTTACGGGCCCAATTGAATCGCTGGCAGGCCATATGGCTGATGGCGCCGAGCTTGCAATGGCAGAAGTATCCGACAGCGGCATGCTGATGGACGGCATGAAAGTCACACCAATGCGCGTTGACAGCGGTTGCATCGACAACGGTCTGGCCGTGTCCAACGCCGAGCGTCTGATCGCAGACGGCGTTGCGGGTATCGTGGGCGCAGATTGCTCAGGTGTAACCGGTGCGGTTTTGCAAAACGTCGCCATTCCAAACGGCATGGTTATGATTTCGCCCTCCGCCACATCCCCCGGCCTGACCACCATGGAAGACAACGGCTTGTTCTTCCGTACATCCCCTTCCGATGCGCGTGAAGGTGAAGTGATGGCAGAAATCCTGCAAGAGCGCGGCGTGAAATCCATTGCTCTGACGTACACCAACAACGACTTTGGCAAAGGCTTGTCAGACGCGATCGAAGCGTCTTTTAAAGCACTCGGTGGCGAAGTCACAATTGTTGCAGCACATGAAGACGGCAAAGCGGACTACTCTGCAGAAGTTGGCGCCTTGGCCTCCGCTGGTGGTGATATCCTCGTCGTTGCTGGGTACCTCGACCAAGGCGGTGCAGGCATCATCAAAGCGGCACTTGATGCAGGCGCATGGGAGCAGTTCGGCCTGCCCGGTGGCATGATCGGTGATGCATTGCCTACAAATATCGGACCTGATCTTAACGGATCTTACGGCCAGATCGCAGGTTCACAAGGCACCGGCATCGAGACATTCACAAAAATGTCCGAAGAAGCAGGCTTCCTTGGCGCATCACCTTACTCACCCGAAAGCTATGACGCGGCAGCGCTGCTGTTGCTGGCCATGCAGGCTGCTGGGTCCACCGACCCTGCCGTCTACAAGGACAGCATCCTCGACGTGGCAAACGCACCGGGTGAGAAAATCTATCCGGGTGATCTGGGTAAGGCACTCGAGTTGATTAAAGCGGGTACAGACATCGATTATGTCGGTGCTTCTGCCGTGGAGCTGATTGGCCCTGGCGAATCTGCTGGTACGTACCGCATGATCGAAGTGCAGGACGGTAAAAACGTAACCGTCGGCTTCAAATAAATCCGTCACCCCACAGGGGTATGACTTTGAGACAGCCCGAGGTTTGCCTTGGGCTGTTTTTGCAACCGCTCAAACCCTGCGCACAGATGCGGGGACGCATACGGGGATGAAGATTATGATCGTCGTTGACGATTTACACAAACATTTTGGCGGCTTTCATGCTGTTGACGGCGCAAGCCTCACGATTGAAGGCGGCTCGATCACAGGCCTAATTGGCCCCAATGGCGCGGGAAAAACTACTCTTTTCAATGCAATCGCGGGCGTTCTTAAACCGACATCTGGTCGGGTGACAATGGACGGTGAGGATATCACCGGTCTGCCGCCGCATACGTTGTTCCATAAAGGTTTGCTGCGCACCTTCCAGATTGCACACGAATTTCATTCCATGACCTGCCGCGAGAACCTGATGATGGTGCCGGGCGGACAATCGGGTGAGACACTGTGGAACACGTGGTTCGGCCGCAAGCGTATCGCGGACGAGGAACGCGCCCTGCGTGCCAAAGCCGACGAAGTGCTGGAATTCCTGACCGTTGAGCATCTGGCTGACCAGAAAGCGGGTCAAATCTCCGGTGGGCAGAAGAAGCTGCTGGAACTGGGCCGCACGATGATGGTCGACGCCAAGATCGTATTTCTCGACGAAGTGGGCGCCGGCGTGAACCGCACCCTCCTTAATACCATCGGCGACGCCATTCTTCGTCTGAACAAAGAGCGCGGGTACACCTTTGTTGTGATCGAGCATGACATGGATTTCATCGGGCGGCTTTGTGATCCTGTGATCTGCATGGCAGAGGGCCGCGTGCTGGCCACAGGCACCCTGCCTGAGATCAAAGCAAACGAGCAGGTGATCGAGGCCTACCTCGGCACCGGCCTCAAGAACAAAGAACAGGTGGGCGCATGAGCGATCCATACGGCGACCGCGGCAACAAGGATCTGTCAGTGGGCAACCCGAAAGGGCAAGGGTCGATCATGCCAAAATCAAGCGGTAAAACACACGCCTCTCCCGATGGCCCCTTCCTGATCGGTGATACGATGACAGGTGGCTACGGCAAAGGGCCCGATATCTTGCACGATTGTACGATTGCCGTCGAAAAAGGCGAGATTGCTGTGATCGTTGGCCCGAACGGTGCGGGTAAATCTACCGCGATGAAGGCCGTGTTCGGGATGCTCGACGTGCGCTCCGGCTCGGTCAAGCTTGATGGCGAAGACATCACCAACCTCAGCCCCCAAGCGCGGGTGAGCAAGGGGATGGGATTTGTGCCGCAAACCTCAAACATCTTCACCTCCATGACGGTGGAAGAAAACCTCGAGATGGGTGCCTTCATTCGCCGCGACAATTACCGCGACACAATCGAGCAGATCTATGAGCTTTTCCCGATCCTCAAGGACAAGCGATTCCAAGCCGCAGGTGAGTTGTCAGGCGGTCAACGCCAACAGGTCGCCGTCGGCCGTGCGCTGATGACCAAACCCAAAGTGCTCATGCTCGACGAGCCGACAGCGGGTGTGTCGCCCATTGTCATGGACGAGCTATTTGACCGGATCATCGAAGTGGCCCGCACGGGTATCCCGATCCTGATGGTAGAGCAGAACGCGCGCCAAGCGCTTGAGATCGCAGACAAAGGTTATGTTCTGGTGCAGGGCGCAAATGCGTTTACGGGGACCGGCAAAGAACTGCTGGCCGATCCCGAAGTGCGCAAATCGTTCTTGGGGGGGTAAGGCATGGATATTGTCACAATCGAGAGTGCCCTGCCCACGACAGCACCAGCGCGCGCACTACTAATGCAAAGCCATGACCTGATGAACAGCCTCTTTCCAAAAGAAGCTAATCACTATTTATCAATCGAGGCATTGGTCGCACCGCACATACAGTTTTTCATTGCCAGTAAAGATACTCAAAGTGTCGGCTGTGCGGCACTGGCAAATCACGGAACATATGGTGAAGTGAAATCAATGTTTGTAGACGCTGCTGCCCGCGGACAAGGCGTGGCAGAAAAGTTGATCGGCCATCTGAAAAGCGAAGGCCGAACACAAAACCTGTCATCGCTCAAGCTTGAGACGGGTATTGGCCTCGACGCAGCGCACCGTCTGTATGAACGGCATGGATTTACGGATTGCGAGGCATTCGGCGACTATCAGCCGGACGCGCCCTACAGCCGTTATATGGAGCTTTCGCTATAATGGATTTCCTCAACGCAATCGTTGCTCTGTGCAACTTCGTGCTGATCCCCGGCATCGCCTACGGCAGCCAGTTGGCCATCGGCGCGCTTGGGGTAACGCTAGTCTACGGCATCCTGCGCTTCTCGAACTTTGCCCATGGCGATACGATGGCCTTTGGCACGATGATCACAATTCTGGTGACGTGGTGGATGCAGTCCATTGGCATTAGCCTCGGGCCGCTGCCCACTGCCCTGCTGGCCCTGCCCTTCGGCATCCTTGGATGTATCGCGCTGGTGCTCATCACCGACCGCACAATTTACAAGTTCTACCGCGTGCAAAAAGCCAAACCCGTGATCCTTGTGATCGTCTCCATGGGTGTGATGTTCATCATGAACGGCATTGTGCGGTTCATCATCGGGCCGGACGATCAAAGCTTTTCCGACGGGCCGCGTTTCATCATCTCGGCGCGCGATTTCAAGACGTTGACGGGTCTGGATGAAGGCATGTCGATCAAAACAACCCAGCTTATCACCGTAATCACTGCAATCATCGTTGTGGCCCTGCTGTTCTGGTTTCTGAACAAGACGCGGGCGGGCAAATCCATGCGCGCCTATTCGGACAACGAGGACCTTGCGCTGCTGTCAGGCATCAACCCAGAGCGCGTTGTAATGATAACATGGATCCTCGTTGCGGCCTTGGCGACCATCGCTGGCACGCTCTACGGTCTGGATAAATCGTTCAAACCATTTACATATTTCCAACTGTTGTTGCCCATCTTCGCCTCTGCTGTGGTTGGTGGCATCGGCAGTCCGCTGGGCGCTATTGCGGGTGGGTTCGTCATCGCCTTCTCCGAAGTGACGATCACCTATGCGTGGAAAAAAGTGCTGGTCTATCTCATGCCTGAAAACCTTGAGCCATCGAGTCTCGTGCAGTTGATGTCCACCGACTATAAATTCGCTGTGAGCTTTGTGATCTTGCTCATTGTGCTGTTGTTCAAGCCTACGGGCCTCTTCAAAGGGCAGTCCACAACATGAACGATACTGTGAAAAACTCCCTCTTGTTTGCGCTGGTCTTTACGTTGATCATCATCTCCGGCTTTTTCCAAGGGTGGAACAACGCGATGTTCATCCTGAACATGGGGATCATCTCGGCCATCATGGCGCTGGGGGTGAACCTGCAATGGGGCTATGCGGGTTTGTTTAACGTAGGCGTCATGGGCTTTGTCGCCTTGGGCGGTCTGGCGGCTGTTCTGGTCGGCATGCCTGCCACGCCGGGCGCGTTTGCTGCCGGTGGGCCGGGTGTCATTCTGGCGCTGGCGCTGGGGGCTGGTACGATCATTGCGGCGGTCCTTTCGTACAAACGTATGGCCGCGGGGCGCAACCGGAACCTCGCGATAACGGCGATCCTGATCTTTGGATTCTTTGTCTTTCGCGGATTTCTAGACCCCGCTGTCGAACTGATCGAGGATGTGAACCCTGCCGCGACAGGATACCTTGGCGGACTGAACCCTGGCACGCAGGATACCTACCGCGACAATGGATGGATCATGCTCATCGCGTGGCCTGTGGGCGGGTTGTTTGCAGCGGGTGCTGCTTGGTTGATCGGCAAGGCCGCCCTTGGCCTGCGCTCTGACTACCTTGCGATTGCAACCTTGGGTATTGCCGAAATCATCATTGCCGTGCTCAAGAACGAAGATTGGCTGACGCGCGGTGTGAAGAATGTGGTCGGCGTGCCACGCCCTGTTCCTTACGAACTGGACCTGCAAAACTCGGCCGTCTTTGTGGAACGTGCGGCATCCATGGGTTTCAATCCGGTTGAAGGCTCCACTATCTTTGTGAAGCTCCTCTATGCGGTTCTGTTTGCCACCGTGCTTGGCATCATCTTCTGGCTCAGCCAGCGCGCACTCAACTCCCCTTGGGGCCGCATGCTGCGCGCAATCCGTGACAACGAAGTTGCGGCAGAAGCAATGGGTAAGGACGTCACTGCGCGCCATTTGCAGGTGTTCATTCTCGGCTCTGCTATTTGCGGCATTGCAGGTGCAATGATGACCACACTAGACGGACAGCTCACGCCGGGCACCTACCAGCCGCTGCGCTTCACCTTCCTGATCTGGGTCATGGTGATTGTAGGAGGTTCGGGTAGCAATCTTGGCTCGATCCTTGGCGGGTTCCTGATCTGGTTCTTGTGGGTTCAGGTAGAGCCGATTGGCCTGTTTATCATGGATATCATCACCTCTGGCATGGCCGAAGACAACTGGCTGCGCATTCACCTGATCGACAGTGCAGCGCAGATGCGGTTGATGACGATGGGTGTGATCATGATCCTTGTTCTGCGGTTCAGCCCGCGTGGGTTGATACCGGAGAAATGAACTTGGCGGAATCGCGGAAGATTATCTGCGGGATTTTGAGTTTTTTGGCAAAATAGAGAAAGGCCACGCGCTTGTTTTAACAACAACGCGTGGCTATTTTTTCGTCAACGTCCCTTAAAAAGGCCACCAAGGATGCCACGTACAATGCGGCGACCTGTGGTGCCTTTGAGCTCTTTTATAAACACATTTGCGATTGCGCCGCCGATGCTATTGTCAGCGGAACTGGTGCTGCGGCGTGAGGTTGTCTGGCCCTTGCCCGCGTAGCGGCGGGCCTGCTTGAAATCGCGCAGTGACGGTGTGTCTGCGGCTGCTTTTTTGGCAATTTTTGCGTCTGCTTCCGCTTTTTCAACCGCAGCTTCAGCGGCTTCTGCCTCTTCTGCTGCCTGCTCCGCACGGCCGCGCAATGTCTCGAATGCGCTGTCGCGATCGAGCGGCGTGTCGTATTTGCCCGCCATGGCGGATGTTGCCATGAGGGCGTGACGCTGCGCCATTGAGATCGGACCCAACTGCGAGGATGGTGGACGGATCAACGTACGCTCGACGATGCCCGGAACGCCTTTTGGCTGGAGCATCGACGTAACGGCTTCACCGACACCCACTTCGCGGATGGCTTCTTCGGTGCTGAAGGCGGGGTTGTCGCGGTAAGTTTGTGCGGCGAGGCGCAGCTCTTTTTGATCTTTGGCGGTGAAGGCACGCAGGGCATGCTGCACGCGGTTGCCAAGTTGGCCGAGGATATCTTCGGGAACATCCGCAGGGTTCTGGCTAATGAAATAGACACCAACCCCTTTGGAGCGGATGAGACGCGCGACCTGCTCCACCTTGTCGACCAGCGCTTTGGGCGCATCGTCAAACAGCAGGTGGGCTTCATCGAAGAAAAAGACCAGTTTGGGTTTGTCCAAATCGCCCACCTCGGGGAGTTCTTCAAACAGCTCGGACAGCAGCCAGAGCAGGAAAGTCGCGTAGAGCTTGGGCGCGCTCATAAGTTTGTCGGAGGCGAGGATGTTGATCATGCCACGCCCGTCAACATCGGTGCGCATGAGGTCCGAGAGCGCGAGCGCAGGTTCACCGAACAACTTGGTGCCACCCTGATTTTCGAGCACCAGCAAGCTGCGTTGGATCGCGCCGACAGAGGGTGTGGAAACATTGCCATAGCGCAGCGACAGGTCCTTGGCGTTCTCGCCAATCCAGACCAGCAACGCTTGCAGGTCTTTGAGATCCAGCAGCGCCATGCCGTCTTCATCCGCAAGGCGGAAGGCGATGTTCAGGATGCCCTCTTGGGCGTCCGTGAGGCCCAAGAGTTGGCCCAGCAACAGCGGTCCCATCTCGGAGACTGTGGTGCGTACGGGGTGCCCTTGCTCGCCGAACATGTCCCAGAACGTGACGGGAAATGCCTCATATTTGAAATCGGTAAAGCCGATCTTTTCCGCGCGCTCGGTGAAGGGGCCGTGCAGTTTGTGGTTAGGATCTCCCGCCATGGCAAGCCCGCTCAGATCACCCTTTACGTCAGACAGAAACACCGGCACGCCCGCATTGGCAAAGCCTTCGGCCATGATCTGAAGTGTGACCGTCTTACCCGTCCCCGTTGCACCCGCCACAAGGCCGTGACGGTTTGCGTATTTGAGCGACAAAAACTGCTGCGTGCCATAGTCAGGCCCACCACCGCCAATAAAAAGATCAGAACTCACAATCATAGTCTCCTGTAATTCACCACGCACGGACCCGCGCGTACCGCGTCACCGCGCCGCCAGAGCATACTTACTTAACCTTTAGGCACCATAGTGAATGTGTCAGCGGTGCATACGTCCTATGCCCGCGTGACACTTCCTCCCTGTCAGACTGGCCGTGCCCTCGGGTGCGGCCTCTTTTCTCCAACGGGCGATCTAAGCCCTCTAAAGGGGCGCAAAGACTTGTTTTGCTGTTGACCGTTCATGCCCGCTTGGAATAAAGTATCGAAAATAAGTCGGCACAGTCCGACAGGGAGTGACGAAACGTCGAAAGAGAGGGTGCAGTGCGCCCTCTTTTTTCATGTAGACACTTGGATTGTTTCACCATTACCTACCATTAAGCAAAAAATTGCTATCTTGTCTCGGATACGGTGCGCAATCCCCCTGACAAGCCCTTTAGAGAGTGCTAAACCACATCAACTGTTCACTAACGACGGATTTCCCATGACCAAATTTTTCACTGCTCTGCCTCTCTATGCTGCTCTGGCTGTTTTTGCACCTGGGGCTGTTTTTGCACAATCAACCACCACGGATGGCGCCGTGACGGTGACCACAGATGAAAACGCCTCCGAAACGAAAACCGAAGATTTGCTGAGTCTTGGCGAGGATGCTGACCAACCGGCCAGAGCAGATCCTCCACCCGTAGCGGGCAATCCGTACACACGTGAAGTGATCGGTTCTTGGGAGATGCGCTGTATCAAAGCTGAAGAAGGCTCAACAGAAGAAGAGCCGTGCCAGATGTACCAGCTTATGGATGACAGCCAAGGTGTGGCCGTCGCAGAAGTGTCTTTGTTCCGACTACCCGCTGGCGGCAAAGCAATTGCCGGTGCAACGATTATTGTCCCGCTTGAGACATCCCTTCCCGATCAGGTCACTCTTGCGATCGATGGCAGCAAAGCGCGCCGCTACCCATATGCATTCTGTAACCAGATTGGCTGCTACGTCCGTCTTGGCCTCACGGCGGAAGATATTGCAGCGTTCAAACGCGGCAACGAAGCGGTTATGACAATCATTCCCGCTCTCGCACCAGACCAGAAGGTCGAGCTGACGCTTTCCTTGTCAGGTTTCACAGCGTCCTATGACAAAGTGTCCGTTCTCGACCAATAAGTTTTAACGAAACGAAGAGAAAAAAGCCGCTCCATTGGGGGCGGCTTTTTTTATAGAAGAATGTGGAGTGAGCGGCAGTGTGAAGCTGGCCTTAGATTTTACGCAATGCGACAACCGCATTCATGCCGCCAAAGGCAAAAGCATTGCTCAGTGCCACATCGACCTTTGCGTCGCGCGCTTCATTCGGAACCACATCAAGCGCACATTCCGGATCAGGCTCCTGATACCCGATGGTGGGCGCAATCACTCCGTCGCGCAGTGCCATGATACAGGCAAGCAACTCGACAGCGCCTGTGCCGCCGATCAGATGCCCGTGCATGGATTTGGTTGAGCTGATCATAAGCTGATCTGCATGAGGGCCGAACACATCCGCAACAGCCGCACATTCGGTTTTGTCATTGGCTGCCGTGCCCGTGCCATGGGCATTGATGTAGCCCACCTCCGAGCGGTCAATGCGTGCATCCTGAAGCGCACCAGCCATGGCCCGCGCAGCCCCGTTCTTGGACGGCATAACGATGTCGGATGCATCCGAGGACATGGCAAAACCTGCCACTTCGCAGAGTATTTCTGCGCCGCGTGCACGGGCGTGCTCGTATTCCTCAAAAACGAATATCCCTGCGCCCTCGCCCTGTACCATGCCGTTGCGGTTGGCCGAGAACGGGCGGCAGGCATCGCGCGACATCACGCGCAGCCCCTCCCATGCTTTCACACCGCCAAAGCACAGCATGGATTCAGAGCCGCCGGTCACCATCACGGGCGCCATGCCTGAGCGGATCATCATGAATGCTTGGGCCATGGCGTGGTTGGACGAGGCGCAGGCGGTGGAGACCGTGAAGGACGGTCCCTTGAGGTTCCACTCCATGCTCACATGTGACGCTGCCGCATTGTTCATCAGCTTTGGCACTACAAACGGATGAACACGGTTTTTGCCCTCTTCATAGACGGCGCGGTAATTATCATCCCATGTACTGACCCCGCCTCCTGCCGTGCCCAGAACAACACCAGAGCGCGCAGCAAGCTCCCCCGCGAAGGTCAGACCTGATTGCTCAACAGCCTCACGTGCAGCAGCAAGGGTGAACTGGGTAAACCTGTCATAGAGCGATATTTGCTGGCGATTATACCGGCCCTCGGCCTCGAACCCCTTAACCTGCCCGCCGATCTGGATTTGCAGGCGGTCCACATCACGAATATCAAGCGGTCCAATACCACAGACCCCTTCGCGCATGGCAGCAAAGGTGTCAGCAACGCTATGGCCCAGCGGATTGATTGTGCCGGCACCCGTGATGACAACCCGTTTCATCAAGCGGTCTGTTCCGCGCGCAACCGTTCAATCCCTGCGATGATGCTCGCCACTGTGGATATGTCAAAATCAGAGTCTTGCGGCGCATTGGCGTTGAACGGCACCGTGATGTCAAACGCCTCTTCGATCGCAAAAATACTCTCGACCAGACCCAGACTGTCGATCCCAAGGCTTGCCAACGTGCTGTCCAGCTTGACGTCCTCAGGCTCCAGCAGGGCCTGTTCCGCAATGATGGCAATGACCTGATCTTTGACGTTCATGGTAGGTATTCCTCTAATGCAGCCCATGAGGGGCATTTAGGCATCCTTGTCGCTCTTGAAAACCGCCTTTTTCAACTCTGCGACCTCTCGCATTAAACGCGGCAAGCGGCGCAGCGCTTTGTAGCCCTCGACCTGTTTATCCATCTGGGTAGCGGGATAGCCCAGCATCGTGCGCCCCGCAGGCACATTGGACATGAGTTTTGTTCCACCGCCTGCAATCACACCATCACCGACAAAGATATTATCGTTCACACCGCATTGGCCGGCAAGTACGACATTGTCACCAATGGTGGCAGAGCCCGCGATGCCAACCTGCCCGCAAATCAGGCTGTTACGCCCAATGACCACATTATGGCCCATGTGCACTTGGTTATCGAGCTTGGTGCCATCACCAATCACAGTGTCGCGAATGGTGCCGCAGTCAATCGTGGCCCCCATGCCGATCTCTACATCGTCGCCAATGGTGACGGAGCCTAGCGAATGAATACGGGTCCAGTCCTGCGCTTTGGCCTCGCCCTGATCACCAAGGGTTTTGCGGACACTCTCCACGCTGCTGGGCTCGGCGGTGACAAAGGAGAAACCATCCCCACCAATCCGCGCGCCGGGCTGTGCGATGAAGCGCGCGCCGATGGTGACACGTGCACCGATGCTCACAGCCTCGCGCAGATAGGCACCCTCACCCAGCGTGGCGTTCCAACCGACGAAACACTGCGGGCCGATCACACTGCCCGAGCCAATCTTTGCGCCTTTAGAGATCACCGCCAAGGGACCGACACTCACGTCCACGCCCAACTCCGCTTCGGGATCGACAAAGGCGGTCGGGTGGATACCAGCAGCATATCCCTGCCCCGCATCCAGCATCTTGGTCAGCCCGGACATGGCATAGCGCGGCCGTGGGGCAATGATCGCAGCCTCCAGCCCCAGCGCCTCCCAATCGGCCCCTTCCCAGAGCATGGCAACGCGGGCAGCACCCTGCCCCAAGCTCTCGGCGTATTTAGGGTTCATCGCGAGGGCAAGATCATCGGGCCCAGCACTTGCAGGCTCCGCGGCGCGGGTGATTAAAATATCAGTGGCGCCAAAAGCTTCCGCCTTCAACGCCACTGCAATCTCTTTAACGGTATGATGGGTCATGTCGCGCTCCCCTGAGGTTGTGCGCAGATTTATCCTTGAACGCGGCTGAGTTCCACCCCTGCCTTTTGCAGCGCGTCCCAAATCTTTGCATCACGGCCGTAAACGTCCTTGCGGAAGTTCAGCTTGCCACGCGCGTCGGTATAGGCGGTGCGGTAGATGATGTGTACCGGCACAGGATCTACCAGATTGACGCGCGACTCGCGGCCTGTGCGCAATTGCGATTTGAAAAAGCCCATTGGATCGGCTTCCTGCTTGGAGAGCAGCGCTTCGGCAAAATCAAACGGGTCCTGAAGCCGGATGCAGCCATGGCTGAACGCGCGCGATTCACGGCTGAACAGGCTTTTCGCAGGGGTATCATGCAGATAGATATTGTATTTGTTCGGGAACATGAATTTCACCAACCCCAACGCGTTGGAGCCGCTGGGAGGTTGGCGCATGGAATAGGGGAAATTGCGCGCCGTGTATTTGGCAAAATTGGCGCTGGAGCGTTTCACGACACGGCCACGACGGTCTGTAATTTCGATATGGCGGACCGCATTTGGATTGTTGCGCAGCGCAGGAAGGTATTCCCCAACAATGATCGAGCGCGGGACATACCAGCTTGGATTGATGACCATATGGTCCATCATGTCAGAGAATTCCGGCGTCGGGCGGTCGCCCCTGTTTGCCCCCACGACCGAACGAGTCTCGAACGTGATACGCCCATTATCCACAATCTTCGCAGTAAAATCGGGGATGTTCACCAGGATATGACGGTAGCCGCGCTTTTTATTGAGCCAGCGTTCACGCTCCATTGCGACCAGCACTGATTTGAGGCGCGTATCTATGCTTTGGTTGATCTCTTTGATCGTGCCACTGCCCGCAACACCATCGACTTCAAGGCCGTGCGATTTTTGAAACGCAGTAACCGCCTCTGACATGGCTTTGTCATACGTCTTGGCGTTGGATCGCTCAAGATACCCCATCACCATCAAACGACTGCGCAGCGCCAGAACCGCAGGACCTGATTCACCGGGCGTGAGCGAGGAGGCATTGACCGTTGGGCCCCATCCACCACGGGTTAATTGCTCTTGCAGCAGCATCTTTTGCTTCATCAAGGAGGCGTATTCCAGCGTTTTGGGTGCGAGGTTTCGCAGATATGCCGCAGGTTTTGCCGCCAAAAAGCCGGAGATCAACCTCGCACGGTCTGTGTAGTCTACTTCACGCTTGATCGCGCTCACGACCTTTTTCGGAATCAGCGCGCCACTTTGAATGTCGCGGGCATATTGCAGAAACATGCGGGTCATCTCGACGTCGATCATGCCGAGGTCACGTGCCGAGCGCGCGCTCTTCATCTGCCGCTCAAGGGCATCTGCGTCGTAACGCGCAACAGGCAGACCGTGGTCCCCTGCACGGCGCAACGCATCTAGAAGTGCCGCACGGCGTGCTTGGTGAATCTCAGAAGGCCCGGTCCAGACCCCTTCGAAATTCTGTGAGCGGTAAAATTTGGCGATATCGTCATCACGCGATCCTGTCTCGGCGACCGCCTGCTTGAACGCAGTGACCTGCGCGCCCGCTTGCTGTGGTGGCACAACCAGCAGTGCGCCAAGCGCCAGCGCAAGTGCAACAGTTTTCGGTGCGTTAAAAGATGGCAGTCTTGGCAGCATCAAAATATTCCCTGAAGTATCTTTTCTTTGTTTTGTACTTCTCACTCATAGGTACCGTTCAAGTCCACTCACAAAAGCGAGAATATCAATAATATCAGCGGGGTTGATGCGGAATTGGCACCTATGTACGTCACAGAAACTTGCTTTTGCTCTATTATGCGCAAGAAATTGCCTAAAATTGACCCTATCTAATGACTGATCGATTCACCTCTTGGTTCCATATTTTCCCTATGTAATAGAGGTAGGGCATCTGGGGAGATGATAATAATGCACATGTAACATCATGGCACATTGGCAGATCTACAGGCACGCCGAAGACGGCAAGAAACGGGACAGACAGTTATGACAGGCAACACCTCAAACGGCATGACACGGCGCGGCATCCTTGGTGCATTCGCAGCAACAGCAGTCGCAGCCGCCCCGACATATTCAAACGCTGCAGGTTTCCTGCGTGGCGGCGGTGATATCCGGCGCATCAAGATGTATTCCGGCCGCACCGGCGAACGGATCGATATGATCTACTGGATCGAAGGCGACTACATCAAAGACGCCGTGAAGGAAGTGAATTACTTCATGCGCGACTGGCGTACCAACGATGCATATAAAATAGACCTGCGCACCGTCGACATTATGGCAGCCGCGCATAACCTTTTGGACGCAGATCAACCCTTTATGCTGCTTTCCGGCTACCGCAGCCCGAAGACCAACGCGATGCTGCGCGCTCGCTCCGGCGGTGTGGCCAAGAATTCGCTGCACATGCGCGGTCAGGCAGCCGATTTGCGCCTCGCCTCACGTTCGGTGCAACAGGTCGCAAAAGCTGCTGCAGTTTGCCGTGGCGGTGGTGTCGGACGGTACTCCGGATCAAACTTCGTCCATATGGACTGCGGTACAGTGCGTACTTGGGGCCGGTAAAACCACCCGCATGCTAAGGAATGAAGCGCCCTATAGGGCGCTTTTTTTGTGTCGCGCGGATCCTTCGGCCGGATATTAGGTACCAACCGTAAATCCTCGTCGAAATGCGCCGTGTAACAAACGGTATACTACGGTATGCACTCGACGCGCGCTGAGCCATGCGGTAGGTAACGGCCAAATCCATTCAACTTCACTTCATAGGGGTCAACCATGTCAGATATCATTTACACAAAAGTAGACGAAGCACCCGAGCTGGCCTCGGCCTCCTTTTTGCCCGTCATCCAGAAATTTGCCGCTGCTGCAGGCGTATCTGTCGGCACAAAAGACATCAGCCTTGCAGGTCGCATCCTTGCCACGTTCCCCGAGCATTTGACCGAGGCGCAGCGCCAGTCCGACGATCTGGCAGAGCTGGGCCGCTTGGTCAAAACTCCCGATGCCAACGTCATCAAGCTGCCGAACATCTCCGCGTCGGTTCCACAACTTGTCGCTGCGATCAAAGAACTTCAGTCCCAAGGCTTTGCCCTGCCCGACTATCCCGAAGCACCCGGCACAGATGAAGAGAAATCCGTTCGCGCCAAGTATGACGGGCTTAAAGGCTCTGCCGTTAACCCAGTCTTGCGCGAAGGCAACTCTGACCGCCGCGCAGCCAAAGCTGTCAAAAGCTTTGCCCAGAACAATCCGCACCGCATGGGCGACTGGAGCGCAGACAGCAAAACGCACGTGTCCGCCATGTCGGAAGGTGATTTCTTCTCCAACGAAGTTTCCGCCACACTCGCCAATGAGGCCACCGCCAAGATTGTACTGGTGACAGACGCAGGCGAGACGGTCCTGAAAGACGCGGTAACATATCCCGCAGGAACGGTCGTCGATGCCACATATATGAGCGCTTCCGCCCTGCAAGCGTTCCTGAAAGACGAAATCGAGAAGACTAAAGCTGAAGGCACGCTGTTTTCGCTGCACATGAAAGCGACGATGATGAAGGTCTCCGACCCGATCATCTTCGGCCATGCAGTCAAGGCATTCCTCGCCCCTGTCTTCGAGAAGCACGGTGATGCAATGACGGATCTGGGCGTAAACCCCAACTCCGGCCTTGGCGATCTACTGGCCCGCGTTGAAGGCCACGCAGACATCATGACAGACATCGATGCCTGCATGGCCGCGCGTCCGCCGATGTATATGGTCGACAGCGACAAAGGCATTACCAACCTGCACGTCTCCTCCGATGTGATCATTGACGCCTCCATGCCCGCGCTCATTCGCGCAGGCGGCAAAGGCTGGGGACCGGACAATAAGGAGCATGACGCGAACTGCGTCATCCCCGACAATTCCTACGCGCCTGTCTATGACGAATCCGTCAAGTTCTTTAAGGAAAACGGTAAGCTTAATCCAGCAACAGCGGGTACGGTACAGAACGTGGGTCTTATGGCACAAAAAGCCGAGGAGTACGGCTCCCACCCCACCACCTTTGAGATCGCCGAGGCTGGTACCGTCAAGATGATCCTTGAGGACGGCACTGTCCTGCACGAGCATAAGGTTGAGGCTGGCGACATCTGGCGCTCCGCCTCAGCGCGCAAAGCGCCTATCCAGGATTGGGTAAACCTCGCAATTGACCGCCAGAAGGCCGAAGGCTGTAGCGCTATTTTCTGGCTCGACGCCGACCGCGCCCATGACGCAGAGCTGATTGCATATGTGAAGCCAATTCTGGAAGCCAAAGGTGTGGCCAACAAGTTCAAGATTATGGCCCCGCGCGAAGCCACCCGTGCCTCGCTTGAAATCATCACGCGCGGCGAAAACACCATCGCGATCACCGGAAACGTACTGCGCGACTATCTCACCGATCTGTTCCCGATCCTTGAGCTGGCCACCTCCGCCAAGATGCTCTCGATCGTCAAACTGATGAACGGTGGCGGTCTGTTCGAAACAGGTGCCGGTGGCTCAGCCCCCAAGCACGTCCAACAGCTGCAAGAAGAGAACCACCTGCGCTGGGACAGCCTCGGTGAGTTCTGCGCGCTGGGAGAAAGCCTCCAGTTCCTCGCCGATGCAAAAGGCAACGAGAAAGCCCGCGTGCTGGGCCAAGCCGTTGATGCAGCGACCCAAGGTATCCTCGACAACAGCCGCTCCCCTTCGCGCAAAGTTGGTGAGCCGGACAACCGGGCCAGCCACTATTGGTTCGCACGCTACTGGGCCGAAGCATTGGCCGCGCAGAACAGCGATGCAGACCTCGCAAGCCATTTCGCCCCAGTCGCCACAGCTCTGGCCAACGGTGAAGAGGCGATCTTGTCCGAGCTTGCAGCGGTCCAAGGCCCTCCTGCCGATCTGGGTGGCTACTTCCACACGGACGATGCAAAAATCACAGCTGTCATGCGGCCATCCAAGACGTTTAACGACATCATTGGCTAACGCGTGATACTAACGATCGGGCCGCGTATTCCTTAAATGGAATGCGCGGCCTTTTTCATTTGTAGGTCTAGCGTGCTCCCTAACATAACAAAAATGTGCAATTTCTCAAGTCATGCGAGACATCCAAGCGGGCGCGGCTTAGGACTTCGAGCCTCCCGCAGAGTTGCGCTGAGCTTTTTGAACGCGAAAAGATGACACCGCCCGATCAGGAGCATCCAATTTCGCCGATCTCATCTATGCATCCCAGCCCTTCGGCTATGACGTTCCCCTGCTCAGCAGGTATCTTGCTGAATGCGCGTAAAAACAACAGCCGTGACGGGATCACCGGTGCGTTGGTTTGCAGGCATGATATCTTTCTTCAGCTGCTCGAAGGCCCGACTGCAGAGGTCAATGCGACAATCGCGCGTATTAAACGGGATGACCGTCACGTGAGTATGAAAATCCTGCTGTCAG
>CBDTVN010000057.1:0-17075 GCA_965364195.1 uncultured Sulfitobacter sp.
TGGCATGATGATGCTTTACCGCATTCCCGATCAGCGCGCACCGACGCGCGCAAATCATGGCTCATCAAATAGATGAAATCATCGATGTCTTGAGTGTCACTTGCAGGTGCTTTGCCCGGAGCAGCAGCAGGTGCAGCATTGCGCGTCATGGATCACCTTTAACGTTCTTACTGCCTGATCCTAACAGGGCAATCGTTGCCGCGCGGTTAATGTAGATACCTACCAACGTAACAAAGGGCCCCATGAGAGGAGCCCTTTGCACTGTCGGTTAGGACAGGGTGGTCAATGCCTTACCCTTCTAGTGACCTTTTCCTGCGGAAAAGACACTGTCAGGGTTCGCGCATCAGCTTTGCTGATACGCTTACATCATGCCGCCCATGCCGCCCATTCCGCCCATGTCTGGCATGCCGCCACCGGCGCCGCCATCTTTGGATGGACGATCCGCAACCATCGCTTCGGTTGTGATCAACAGGCCTGCAACAGATGCCGCGTCCTGCAACGCTGTGCGCACAACTTTGGCCGGATCGATAACACCAAATTTGAACATGTCGCCATATTCTTCAGTTTGGGCGTTAAAGCCGAACGTCAGGTCAGTGCTCTCGCGGATTTTTCCCGCAACAACAGAACCGTCAACGCCGGAGTTTTCAGCAATCTGACGCAGTGGCGATTCGAGTGCCTTGCGAATGATCGTGATACCAACGTCTTGGTCAGAGTTTGCACCCTCAAGACCGTCAAGAACCTTGCCAGCTTGGATAAGTGCAACACCACCACCAACAACGATACCTTCTTGAACAGCGGCACGTGTCGCGTTCAATGCATCGTCAACGCGGTCTTTACGCTCTTTGACTTCAACTTCGGACATGCCACCAACGCGGATAACAGCAACACCACCAGCCAATTTGGCTACGCGCTCTTGCAGTTTCTCTTTGTCATAGTCGGATGTTGTCTCTTCGATCTGGTTGCGGATCTGAGCAACACGCGCTTCGATCTCGGCTTTTGCGCCGGCACCTTCAACGATTGTGGTCTCATCCTTCGTGATCGACACTTTCTTGGCGGAACCCAGCATGTCCATTGTAACGGACTCAAGCTTCATGCCCAGATCGTCGGAGATCACTTGACCGCCTGTCAGAACTGCAAGGTCTTGCAACATCGCTTTGCGACGATCGCCGAAACCAGGTGCTTTAACAGCAGCAATCTTAAGACCGCCGCGCAGTTTGTTCACAACGAGTGTGGCAAGCGCTTCGCCTTCAACATCTTCTGAAATGATCAGAAGCGGCTTTTGCGACTGGATCACCTGCTCGAGCAGTGGAACCATTGGCTGGAGCGAGGACAGTTTCTTTTCGTGCAGCAAGATGATCGCATCTTCCAGCTCGACTGTCATTTTGTCGGAGTTTGTCACGAAGTACGGGGACAGGTAGCCACGATCAAACTGCATGCCTTCAACAACATCGGTCTCTGTCTCGAGGCCTTTGTTCTCTTCGACGGTGATTACACCCTCGTTGCCGACTTTCTGCATCGCGTCCGCAATCTGACGACCGATTTCGGATTCGCCATTTGCAGAGATCGTACCAACCTGAGCAACTTCGTCGCTGTCAGATACGGGACGTGCTGCGGCTTTGATGGCCTCGACAACTTTCAACGTGGCCAAATCGATGCCGCGCTTCAAATCCATCGGGTTCATGCCCGCTGCAACCGACTTCATGCCTTCGCGTACGATTGCCTGAGCCAATACAGTTGCGGTTGTTGTACCGTCGCCTGCTTCGTCATTGGTGCGGGAAGCAACTTCCTTAACCATCTGTGCGCCCATGTTCTCGAACTTGTCTTCCAGTTCGATCTCTTTGGCGACAGATACACCGTCTTTTGTGATGCGTGGTGCGCCGAACGATTTGTCCAGAACAACGTTACGGCCTTTGGGGCCGAGGGTTACTTTTACCGCGTCTGCCAGGATGTTAACACCCTTGAGCATTTTGTTACGCGCGTCTGTACCGAATTTGACGTCTTTTGCAGACATATTCGAAGTCTCCTAATTTAATTTGATGTGAGGCGTGTCATGTGGTGGGCTTGCGCCCGTCTGCCTGAATTCAGGACAGGATTCCCATGATGTCGCTCTCTTTCATCATCAGCATTTCTTCACCGTCGACGGTAACTTCTGTGCCGGACCATTTGCCGAACAGAACGCGGTCACCCGCTTTTACGGCTGGTGCGATCAGCTCGCCATTGTCCTTGCGTGCGCCTTCGCCCACAGAAACAATCTCGCCCTCGGAAGGCTTTTCTTTTGCGCTCTCGGGGATATACAATCCACCGGAAGTTTTCTCTTCGCCCTCTGTGCGCTTAACCAGCACGCGGTCGTGAAGTGGTGTTAATGCCATCTTTGTAGCTCCTTGATGCTCAAAGTTTATCTCTATGACCGGCCCTTCACCCGAAGCGACCAGCCGTTATCACTCACCTTGGTCGAGTGCTAACGAGTGGTAGTTAGGAAGCAACTAGGTGGGAGTCAATAACTTGAAGTTAAAATAGTGCTTGAACCGCAAGACAAGTTAACCGCCCAAGACGCGGCTAGACACAGCAACCGCATCCGCGCCCGCAGGGGTGATGCCGTAAACCCCCTTCTCAACCTTCTCAAACCAACCATAGTGATTGGACCGCATCATCGCCGTGGCCTTTGTCACGCCTGTCTCGCGCGCAACATCCGATCCCTTACAAGCGCCTACTTCAAAAAGATAAACTGCAATTTTGACCGCATCCTGCCGGTAGGCCGTAACCAGCCCCGCACGCGTCTGCCCCCCATCATTCGGGTCGCCCTGCCGCCGCGCAAACTCACGCAGCAAAGTGGCCTTGCGCTTGGCGTTCTTACGCGGCGCATAGGGTCCCGGATCGCAATGCACCGTGACCAGACCATCCTCCAACCGCACCGTAAGCAGCCCCAGCCCCAACCGCCGCGCCATTGCCGTATTGGCCTTCACCGCCTTATAAAACGGCTTCCCCGCTTTATGCACCACGGCAAGGTACACATCATCGCTCACTTTCAAGCGCTCTATACACTGGTGAAACAGCGCCAGTGAGAACCCCAGTTTCAACTCTACCACGACAGGCGGCTCCGCCCCGCGCACCGCCACCACATCCGCTGCGCCCACTTCGGCTTTCACCACATATCCCTGATCCTCCAGAAAGGTTTTTACAGGAGGGTATAGATCAGTCTCGCGCATACTCATGGCCGCAATCTATCACCATTCCCAAACCGCGCGCGACCCCCTAAGCTTGGGTTATGACCCGCGATGAACTCAAAATTTTCTGCGCCTCCCTGCCCCAAGCGACCCATGTCGTTCAGTGGGGCAATTCGGATGTGTATAAAGTTGGCGGCAAACTCTTTGCCGTGCTCGGGATGGGCAATACAGACGCCACCGTCACGTTCAAAGTCACACACCTTGCATTTGAGGTTCTCTCCGACAGCCCCGGTCTGCGCCCCGCCCCCTATCTCGCATCGCGCGGAATGAAATGGATCCAGCAATTCGACGATCCGGGCCTCTCCGATGACAGCCTCCGCGATCACATTCGCGCCTCCTATGACATGGCCATCGGAAAGCTCACCAAAAAGCTGCGCGCCGAACTCGGCCTTTAGCCCACCAGAGGATTTGCCCCCCGTGACACCGCGCAGCATCCTGCTATAAGGCCCGTAAATTGACCCATAGCTTGCAGGAGCGCCCCATGACTACCCTCGTTTTCGGCCACAAATCACCCGACACTGACAGCACAGGAAGTCCCATCATCTGGGCATGGTACCTGTCCGAAATTATGGGCATCGATGCGAAACCTGCCCTTTTGGGGGAGCCGAACACCGAAGCATTATTCATGCTCGACCACTGGAAACTCGACAAACCCCAAATCATCGCAGATGTCGAAGACGACCAGCCCGTTGTCATCGTGGATACAAACAACCCAGCAGAGCTTCCTGCAAACATCAACAACGCCGACATCAAAGCCATCATTGACCACCATAAACTGGTCGGCGGCCTTCAGACCAAAGGCCCCATTCACATGGTGATCGAGCCTGTTGCCTGCACCGCCACGATCATGTGGAAGACCATCGGCAAAGACATGGCGCAGATGCCAAACAACATCAAAGGCGCGATGCTCACCTGCATCCTCTCCGACACGCTCGAATTCCGCTCACCCACCACGACGCAGGAAGACAAAGCCATCGCATTGTCGCTCGCCGACGACCTCGGCGTGGATATCTCTGACTACGCTGCGAAAATGTTTGCGGCTAAATCTGATGTTTCCTCCTTTTCCGAGGCTGAACTTCTGCGCATGGACAGCAAAGAATTTGAAGTTGGCGGCAAAAAGCTGCGCGTCTCCGTGCTGGAAACAACCTCCCCCTCCGCAATTCTCGACCGCAAGGACGCGCTCATCGCCGCCATGCCCGGCGTTGCTGAAGACGATGGCGCGGATCAGGTTCTGCTCTTCGTGGTCGATATCCTGAACGAGCAAGCCACCATGCTCATCCCCAACGATATGACCAAAGCAGTGGCCGAAAAATCATTTGACGCAAAAGTCGAAGGCGACACAGTGGTCCTGCCTGGCATCATGAGCCGCAAAAAGCAGATCATCCCCTTCCTGAAGGTCTAACCCCCCTTACTTATGAATGCGACAAAGGCCTCCTGCACCTGCAGGGGGCTTTTTCACATCCTCCCCACACCTTGCATCCCCTGCCCACTCCGCTATCTCCGTCACAACAACGCCCAACAGGAGCCGTCCATGACCCGCATCATCACCGCACTCGAAGAGATATCCGCCGACTATGACGCGCTCTTCGTGGATCTCTGGGGCTGCGTGCACAACGGCGTCGCAGCTATGCCTGATGCTGTTGCAGCACTCCAAAAATACCGCAAGACAGGTGGCAAAGTCGTTCTCGTCACAAACTCCCCGCGCCCTCGCGCGGGCGTGGCAAAGCAACTCATCCATTTCGGCGTGCCAGAGGGCGCCTATGACGCAATTGCCACATCAGGCGATTCAGCCCGCTCTGCCATGTATCGCGGTGTGGTAGGCCAACAGGTCTGGCACTATGGCCCCGTCACCGACAGCCGCTTTTTCGACCCCCTCGATATCCTCGAGAACCCCGTCGAGATCACCCGCGTTCCGATGGCAGAGGCAACAGGCATCGTCTGCACAGGTCCTTTCGACGCCGAGGCCGATCCCGAAACTTGGCGCGCAGATCTGGAAACCGCCCTAAAAAGCAATCTCAAACTCCTCTGCGCCAACCCCGACATCATTGTCGATCGTGGCGAAGTGCGTGAGTGGTGCGCCGGTGCGGTCGCCAAGATGTACACCGAAATGGGCGGCGAGAGCCTGTACTTCGGCAAACCCCACGCCCCCATCTATGACCTCGCCCGCCGTCGCCTGCACAAGCTCGGTAACGAAATCCCCGACACCCGCATCCTCGCGATTGGTGACGGTATCCTGACGGACGTCAAAGGTGCGATCGACGAGGGTATTGATTCTCTCTTCATCTCCGGTGGTCTGGCAGCAGCTGAAACAAAAACAGTAACCCAACCTGACCCAGAGGCGCTAACCGCCTACCTCCACAGCGAAAAATCCAATCCACCCTTCACAATAGGTCACCTGCGCTGACTTAAATAGAGCTTGCATTTCTGCGCCTGCGAAGTAATTAAGTTCCAAACAGGGCATCCTGATCGTACTTTTATTACCAAGAGGGCAAAGATGTTGGACAATCTTCCACGCGGCACCATCGTCATCGAAGACATTGAAATCGGCATGTTCCGCTATATTCGCAAGCAGGTCACAGATGAAGATATCGAGATGTTCGCCACCATCTCCACCGACCGCAATCCCGTCCACCTCGACGACGACTATGCTCAAGACACCATTTTCCAAGGCCGTATCGCCCATGGCATGCTCACTGCAGGTTTGATCTCCGCCGTTATCGGCGAGCAGCTTCCGGGTCACGGCACAGTATACCTTGGCCAGACGATGAAATTCCTGCGCCCCGTGCGCCCCGGTGATACCGTCTATGCCGAAGTAAAAGTCACCGACATTGATCCCGCCAAGCGCATCGTAAAGATGGATTGCCATTGCTCCGTCGATGGTAAGAAAGTGCTGGTCGGCGAAGCCACCGTTTTGGCACCTTCGCGCAAGTTCGACTGACCTTGCACCGAGGCGCTTAGGCCGCTACCTAATCGCCCATGCGGATCATATCAGATTATCAGTTTGTGGAAGACACCGATCGCGGCGCAGCAGCGGCGATTGGCAATTTCGATGGGGTTCACCTCGGCCATCACTCGGTCATCGAGATGGCGCGCAATGCTGACCCCGATGCACCATTGGGCATCGTCACTTTCGATCCGCACCCCCGCGCCTATTTCGCACCCAAAGCACCACCTTTCAGGCTTATGAGCAGCGCCGCTCGCGCCTCGCGCCTCGCAAAACTTGGCGTAGAAAAACTGTACCAACTCCCGTTCAACACCGCCCTCGCATCACTAAGTCCCTTCGATTTCGCGGACAAGGTCCTCCACCGTGGCCTAGGCCTTAGACATGTCGTTGTCGGTGCCGATTTCTGCTTTGGTAAAGGGCGCGCAGGCACCGCCTCCGATCTCATGGAATTCGGGGCGGAACTTGGATTTGGCGTTACCATCGCCCCTCTGATGGCCCAGTCCGAGCAAACAGTATCTTCTACAGCAATCCGCACGGCTCTGACCGAGGGCCGCCCCCGCGACGCCGCTGCGATGCTGGGCCATTGGCATCGCATAGAAGGCCCTGTGATCGGCGGCGAACAACGTGGCCGCGAACTTGGCTATCCGACGGCAAACATGTCCATCGATGGCCTGCACCCACCCGCCTTTGGCGTCTATGCCGTGCTCGCTGACGTCCTTGAAGGTCCACATAAGGGCAGCTACCACGGCGTCGCTTCGATGGGTGTGCGCCCGATGTTTGGTGAGAATAAACCAAACCTCGAGACCTTCATCTTTAACTTCAAAGGCGATCTTTACGGCACCCCTATTTCCATCGCCTTGGTCGAGCATCTGCGCGGCGAAGAGAAGTTCGACAGCCTTGAGGCGCTCATCACGCAAATGGACGCCGACAGCCTGCGCGCGCGCGCCATATTGAGCGCGCTATGACAGATACGATTGACCGTCACGGCCTTAGCCCGAAATTTTGGGAGCGTAAGCCTCTTAAGTCCCTCAACAAAAAAGAGTGGGAGGCGCTCTGTGACGGTTGTGGCAAATGTTGCCTAAACAAGCTGGAGGACGAAGACACAGGCGAAGTGGCCCTGACCAAAGTCGCCTGCCGCCTGCTCGACGATGCCACCTGCCACTGTGCCCAATATGATATCCGCCACCAGTTTGTGCCCGATTGCATCGTCATGACGCCAGAGAATATCGACGATCACGCCTACTGGATGCCACAAACCTGCGCCTACCGCCTGCTCTGGAAAGGTAAGCCCCTGCCCGAATGGCACCCCCTGATCACTGGCACCCAAGAGAGCGTGCATGCCGCCGGCGTCTCCATGCGGGGCCGTACGGTAAGCGAATGGGAAACCGCATTTGAAGAGTGGGAAGACCACATCATCGAGGAGCCTACCTAAATGTTTTTCGCCTCTGACAACGCCGGTATCATCCACCCAAAAATCATGCAGCGTATTGTAGACGCCAACACCGGCTACGCCATGCCTTACGGTAACGACGAGATCATGGACGAGGTCCGCACTCGAATACGCGAGATATTCGAGGCCCCCGATGCCGCCGTTTATTTGGTCGCCACAGGTACCGCCGCCAATGTGCTCGCACTGGCCTGCTACACCCAGCCGTGGCAAACGATCTTCTGCGCCCAATACAGCCATATCGAGGAAGATGAGTGCAACGCCCCCGAATTCTATGCAGGCGGTGCGAAACTCACCCTCATCCCCACCGAAAATAAAATGACGCCGGATGCCCTGGCCGCTGCCATTGGCCACCGCGCGGGCGGCAGCGTGCACATGGCGCAATCTGGTGCTGTCTCCATCACCCAAGTCACAGAATTTGGCTCGGTCCACAGCCTCGAAGAACTCCGCGCCCTCACAGCTGTGGCAAAGCAAGCAAATCTCCCCGTCCACCTCGACGGCGCGCGCTTTGCCAATGCACTCGTCGCCCTCGACTGCACCGCAGCTGAGATGACATGGAAATCAGGTGTCGATGTCGTCAGCTTTGGCGGCACTAAGAACGGCTGTGCAGGCGTCGAAGCGGTCGTCTTTTTCGATCCCTCAAAAGCGGAAGAATTCGAATACCGCCGTAAGCGTGGTGCGCATCTGTTCTCCAAACACCGCTACCTCAGCGCACAAATGGCCGGATACCTTGCAGATGACCTTTGGGTCGATATGGCCCGCAAAGCCAACGCAAACTGCGCCCGCCTCGCGTCTGGCCTGCGCGCAAACGGTGCCGAGTTCCTACACAAGCCTGACGCCAACTTGATCTTCGCCCGCTTCCCGCGCGCTGCGCATCAAAAGCTGCATGCGGATGGCGCGAAATACTATGTACTAGACGGTGATGTCACCATAGGGCCAGCAGATGAACAGCTTGCCTGTCGCCTCGTCTGCGATTGGGCGATGACCGATGATCTGATCGACCAGTTCCTAAGCCACTTCTAACTGCGCGCCAGCAACGCGCGCACAGGCGCCGCCACCGCATCAGGGTGTGTCACGGGCAGCATGTGCCCTGCCCCCTTGATAATAACGCGTTCTACATCCGGCAGGCGCTTTTTCAACGATATTGCCACCTTCGCACTCATTGGCGGGGATTGATCCCCTTCGATCATAACAGTTGGCATCGCAGCCCGCGCCATGCGCCCTTGCTCCAATAATCCTGCACTATCGTGATGCAAGAACAACCCGCTAGCAGGCACATAATGCACCAATTGTGCCATATGGTCCCGCATCCGTTCAGGCAGGGTATCCCACGGCGTTCCGTCACCCCAATCACGGTTGAACACACGTGCCGCCTCCCGCTCGTCCCCGCTGGCAAATGCAGCATCCAACGGCGCACTATCACGCTTATACTCTGCCTGCAGTTCCGGCTCATCCGCCATCGCCGCTGCAAAAAATACCGGTTCGATCAGGGTGAGACTGCGCACCAGCTCAGGACTCTCTACTGCGATCCGCAGCGCCACAGTGGCCCCGAACGAATGACCCATCAAATCCATCGGCTCCGTGATCAGCGCCCGTGCCATATCGGTCGCCACATCATGCACATTTCCCGTTCGGTCCCACACGCCGGACTTCCCATGGCTTGGCAAATCAAACGCCAGCAGACTCAGATCGTTCTTGAGCGCCGCCGCCAGCCCCCGCCACGCACCGACATGGCCCAATGTGCAATGTATCGCGAGGGCGCGGCGATCAGCGCCCTCATAGAGATGTGTATGCGTATGTAGCGTCACAGATTTCCCTGCAGATAGAGATCAACATCGGCAATCCGATCCTGACCCCAGAACCGCTGCCCATCAACTACATAGAACGGCGCGCCAAATACGCCAGCATCGACCGCGTCTTCGAGATTTCGGGTATAGGTATCCGCTCCTCCCAACAGATCTTTGTCTGCCAGATCAGGGTCAAAACCCGCCTCAACCAGACAAGCGCGGATCACTTCATCTTCTGCGATGTCTTTTTCTTCCGACCAACAAGCGCGCGTGAACAGATGCGCCAGCAGCCCCAGATCACCGCCACCCGCGTTCTGTGCCGCAATAAATGCATAGGCCGCAGGCGCGCCATTGGTCGGCCAATGCGCGGGCGTTAGGTTGAATGGCAACTCCAGCTTCTTGGCCTGACGCGTCAATTCCTGTGCACGGTACTCGATCCGGCTGATATGACGGTCCTTGGGCATCACGCCGCCCGTCCGTCCAAATGCTTGCGGCAGATCAAACGGTTTATAGTTAATTTCTGCGCCGTGCTTGGCCGCAACCTCTTCCAGTCGCGTACCAGCGAGGTAGCAATAGGGTGACAACATCGCAAAATAATAATCAATACGCGCCATTTGGTGCTCCTTGGGGGTGTGTGTCCTTTGCCTCACACTAGGCACATGCTAACCCCTGTTCCAGAGACGATTCTGTCCGCCGCTGCCACCGGAGCCCTTTCCCATGCGTCAACTCGCCGAACCCAAGCTGATCTCAGGCAATGCCAATATGCCACTTGCCAAAGCCATTGCACGGCGGATGTCCCTGCACCGCGGCGTAAACGTAGATTTGGTCGATACCCGCGTGGAGCGGTTTAACGATGGCGAAATCTTCGTCGAAGTATTCGAGAACGTACGTGGCGAGGATATGTTCATTATTCAGCCCACGTCGAACCCTGCCAATGACAACCTGATGGAGCTGCTGATCATGGCCGACACATTGCGCCGCTCCTCAGCCGCGCGTGTCACAGCCGTCCTCCCCTACTTTGGCTACGCACGGCAAGACCGCCGCACAAAAGCCCGCACACCTATTACTGCCAAACTGGTCGCTAACATGATGGTCGGTACGGGGATTGAGCGCATCCTGACCATGGACCTGCACGCCGCACAAATTCAGGGGTTCTTCGACATCCCAGTCGACAACCTCTACGCCTCGCCTGTCTTTGCCCTCGACATCAAGAACGCGTTTAAAGACCAGATGGACGATCTTCTGATTATCTCCCCAGACGTCGGCGGCGTGGCCCGCGCACGCGAATTGGCCAAACGCCTTGGTGCACCCCTCGCCATCGTCGACAAACGCCGCGAAAAAGCAGGCGAAGTCTCCGAGATGACCGTGATCGGCAACGTCACAGGCAAAACCTGCCTCATCATCGACGACATCTGCGACACCGCAGGTACCCTATGTAAAGCCGCCGAAGTACTGCTGGAAAACGGCGCCAAGGAAGTTCACGCTTACATCAGCCACGGCGTCATGTCCGGCCCTGCCGTGGAACGTGTCACCAATTCTGTGATGAAATCACTGGTCATCACTGACAGCATTCAACCAACTGACGCGATCAAAAATGCCCCTAACATCCGCATTGTGCCAACGGCCCCGATATTTGCCCAAGCGATCCTGAACATCTGGAACGGCACATCTGTTTCATCATTGTTCGAGCAGGACACACTTGGCCCAATCTACGATGGCATGTACGCTGAGAACTGAGCGTGCGCTCGGCTTGATTATTCAATTTTCTAATAAACGTATCTGATCTTTCCCCCAAAGGGTGAGATCACACCTACAATAGCCACAAATGTTGTCAGCCAACATCCCAGGTATCGGCATCCTCAAGCTCGCCCAAAGCAGTCCACGAAATGCGGATACGGGCCACCTTGGTGTCTCCCCAAGTGCGGAAAACCATATCGAATCCTTCCTCCGTCACATCCTCTGCTGTCACGTCCGCGCGCAGCACACTGCCTGCATCTATGTCCCAAAGTGAGATAGATAGCTGCACATTCGGCACGCTCAGGTACTTTTCCGAGAATTTGACCCGCCGCCGCCGCTCGCGCTGGCCACGGCCTGTCCACATCTCGCCACCGTCCTCAAAGTCCTTGAACAGGACTTCGTCACCGCTGTCTATTCCGACGATCAAACTGCGTAGCTTCTTCATTGTGATCTTCCTGTCATCGGTTTGAACAGCCCCTGCTAAGCTCGTTTTATGGCATAATGACGACGCAAGGAAACGCAAAAGGCCCCGCACAGTGGCAGGGCCTTTTTATAATCTTATCGGATCGGATCACTCTTTGGCGGTAAGGCCCATGTGATCACCCATGGCAACCATATCAGACAGCAGCTTGGCTGCATCATCAACCGGACCAGGTTCATTTTCGAAGGCTTCTTTCACCTTCGTATACATGGTGCGCGCTTCTTCCATGATCTCGTCCATGGTCTCTTGGGTCATGTCTTCCTTGGCCAACGCGCGCTCGGCCAAAACCGAAACGCCTGTCGCTGTGATCTCGGCAAAACCGCCGGTAACCACAAATTGCGACTGCCCGTCAGGGCCGTCCACCGTCAGAAGACCGGGGCGCAGAGTGGTGATGGTTGGGGCATGATCGGGCATTGCCGTCATGTCACCATCCGCACCGGGAATCTGCACCGAGGCCACTTGAGCCGAGGCAAGGCGCCGCTCGGGCGACACCAGATCGAATTGCATCGTGTCTGCCATCTTGAGCGCTCCTTAAGCGGCGTCAGCCGCCATTTTCTCGGCTTTCGCCTTCACTTCTTCGATGCCGCCTACCATATAGAACGCACCTTCGGGAAGGTGGTCATACTCACCAGCAACAACTGCTTTGAACGATTGAACAGTCTCTGTCAAAGGCACCTGTTTGCCCTCTGCGCCGGTAAATACCTTTGCAACGTCAAACGGCTGGGACAGAAAACGCTCGATCTTACGCGCACGGGCCACGGCCAGCTTGTCGTCTTCCGAGAGTTCGTCCATGCCGAGGATCGCAATGATATCCTGCAAAGATTTGTAACGCTGCAGAACCTGCTGAACGTCGGTCGCCACTTTGTAGTGCTCTTCACCGATCACGAGTGGGTCCAGAAGACGCGAAGTGGAACCAAGCGGATCAACCGCAGGGTAGATACCTTTTTCCGAGATCGAGCGGTCCAGAACCGTTGTCGCGTCGAGGTGCGCAAACGATGTCGCTGGTGCAGGGTCGGTCAAGTCATCCGCAGGAACGTATACGGCCTGAACGGACGTAATGGAGCCTGACTTTGTGGACGTAATACGCTCCTGCATCTGGCCCATATCCGTCGCCAATGTCGGCTGGTAGCCCACAGCGGAAGGAATGCGACCCAACAGAGCGGAAACTTCGGAACCGGCCTGTGTGAAGCGGAAGATGTTGTCGACGAAGAACAGAACATCAGTACCGGATTGGTCGCGGAACTGCTCGGCCAATGTCAGACCTGTCAGGGCAACACGCATACGCGCACCTGGAGGTTCGTTCATCTGACCGTAGACCAGCGCCACTTTGGATTCAGTGAGGTTGTCAGGAACGATAACGTTGGATTCGATCATCTCGTGGTAAAGGTCGTTACCTTCACGGGTACGCTCCCCCACACCGGCGAACACGGAGAAACCCGCGTGCACTTTGGCGATGTTGTTGATCAGTTCCATAATGAGAACGGTTTTGCCAACACCGGCACCGCCGAACAGACCAATTTTACCACCCTTGGCGTAGGGCGCCAGAAGGTCGATCACTTTGATGCCTGTTTCCAGAACTTCGGATGTGGTCGCCTGCGCAGCAAACTCGGGTGCTTCAGCATGGATCGAGCGATGCTCGGTCGCCTCAACGGGGCCTTTTTCGTCGATAGGCTCGCCCACGACGTTCATGATCCGACCCAAAGTAGCGTTGCCCACCGGGATGGTGATCGGTGCGCCGTTGTCAGTTACTTTCTGACCGCGAACCAGACCTTCGGTCGCGTCCATCGCAATGGTACGAACGGTATTTTCGCCAAGGTGCTGAGCCACTTCGAGGATCAGCTTCTTGCCGTTGTTTTCTGTTGTCAGAGCGTTGAGAATCTGTGGAAGATTATCCTCGAACTGTACGTCAACGACCGCGCCGATGACTTGGGTGATTTTGCCGACTGCTTGTGCCATGTCGTTAGTCTCCAATACCTTACAGCGCTTCCGCGCCGGAAATGATTTCGATCAGCTCGTTGGTGATGACGGCCTGACGTGAACGGTTATATACAACGGTCAGATCATCAATCATCTCACCCGCATTTCGCGTTGCATTGTCCATTGCGGACATACGCGCGCCTTGCTCGGATGCGCCGTTTTCCAACAGTGCCGAGAAGATTGCTGTTGCCACACCGCGCGGCAGAAGATCAGCGAGGATCGCTTCCTCACTTGGCTCATAATCGAACAGTGTGTCAGGCGCGTCGCCCTCGGCTGCTTCGAATTTGGCCGGAATGATCTGCAACGCCGTTGGAACCTGCGTGACCACATTGACGAAGCCTGAATAGAACAGCGTGGCGACGTCGTATTCGCCATCGTCAAAACGAGTCAGTACATCCTTCGCAATGCCCTGCGCATCGACATAGCCGATACGCTTGACCTCAGTCAGATCAACGTGACCGACAAAGTGCTTGCCCAGATCACGCTTGAGCTGGTCACGGCCCTTCTTACCAACGGTGAGGATTTTGACTTCCTTACCTTTGGCGATCAGACCCTGCGCATGCGCACGCGCCTTTTTGGCGATGCTGGAGTTAAACCCCCCACACAGACCTTTTTCAGACGTCATAACCAACAGCAGATGTACATCATCCTTGCCCGTCCCGCTAAGGAGTTTGGGCGCAGAATCAGATCCACCAACAGACGCCGCAAGCGACGCCATCACAGCATTGAACCGCTCCGTATAAGGGCGCGACATCTCAGCTGCTTCCTGCGCGCGGCGAAGCTTCGCCGCGGCAACCATTTGCATGGCTTTCGTGATCTTACGGGTGTTTTTCACACTCGCGATCCGGTTTTTAAGGTCCTTGAGATTGGGCATTGCCTATCTCTCCTTAAGCGAAGTCAGCAGCGAACGCGTCGAGAGCCGCTTTGATTGCATCTTCCAGCTCACCTTTGACCTTGCGGTCATTGTTGGTGATATCATCCAGAAGGTCGACATTGTTGCCGCGCAGGTGCTTGAGAAGGGCAGCCTCGTAGCGGCCAACCTCTTTTACATCCACTTTATCCAAGTAGCCGTTGGTGCCTGCATAGATCACACAAACGATTTCGGCGTTGGTCAGCGGGTTGTACTGCGCTTGCTTCATCAGCTCTGTCAGGCGCGCACCACGGGCAAGCAACGCTTGCGTGGAGGCGTCAAGGTCGGAACCAAACTGGGCAAAAGCAGCCATTTCGCGGTACTGCGCGAGAGACAACTTAACAGGGCCAGCAACCGAAGACATCGCTTTTGTCTGGGCAGAGGAGCCAACACGAGAAACCGAAAGACCAGTGTTCACAGCTGGGCGGATGCCTTGGTAGAACAATTCGGTCTCGAGGAAGATCTGACCGTCAGTGATCGAAATCACGTTAGTCGGAATAAACGCGGACACGTCACCACCTTGGGTTTCAATGATCGGCAGTGCCGTCAGGGAACCGTTACCAGCGTCATCACCAAGTTTGGCAGAACGCTCAAGCAATCTGGAGTGGAGATAGAAAACGTCGCCAGGATAGGCTTCACGCCCGGGTGGACGACGCAGAAGAAGTGACATCTGGCGATAAGACACAGCCTGCTTGGAGAGATCATCATAAACGATCAAAGCGTGGCGGCCGTTGTCGCGGAAGTGCTCTGCCATGGCTGTCGCGGAGTAAGGTGCAAGGAACTGCATGGGTGCAGGCTCGGACGCTGTCGCGGCAACTACGATGGAATACTCAATCGCGCCCGTCTCTTCGAGCTTTTTGACCAGCTGGGCAACAGTGGAACGCTTCTGGCCGATCGCAACGTACACACAGTACATCTTCTTGCTCTCGTCGTCGCCAGCAGCTTTGTTAACCTGCGCCTGGTTCAACATCGCGTCGAGTGCGACGGCTGTTTTACCAGTCTGACGGTCACCAATGATCAATTCGCGCTGGCCACGGCCAACGGGGATCATCGCGTCTACAGACTTCAGGCCCGTTGCCATCGGCTCGTGTACGGATTTACGCGGGATAATGCCCGGCGCCTTAACTTCGGCCAGACCGCGCTTGGATGTGCCAAGTGGACCTTTGCCGTCAATAGGGTTGCCCAAGCCGTCAACAACACGGCCCAGCAGTTCGTCACCAATTGGCACGTCCACAATGGAGTTTGTGCGCTTAACGGTGTCGCCTTCTTTGATGTCACGGTCAGAACCGAAGATAACAACACCGACGTTGTCCGCTTCAAGGTTCAAGGCCATGCCCTGAATACCACCGGGGAATTCCACCATCTCACCGGCTTGGACGTTGTCCAGCCCGTAAACTCGCGCAATACCATCACCTACGGACAGAACACGGCCAACTTCGGCCACTTCGGCTTCTTGACCAAAATTCTTGATCTGGTCCTTAAGGATCGCAGAAATCTCTGCAGCTTGGATACCCATTTATCCGACCTCTTTCATTACATTCTGAAGGGAATTGAGCTTGGAGCGGATCGACGTGTCGATCATCTTCGAGCCCACTTTAACAATCAAACCGCCGATGAGGGTCTCATCCACGGTCTGGTGCAGTGTCACGGTTTTACCGGTTGTCTTCTTGAGCGACGCGGCCAGCTTGTCGGCCTGTGTCTTGGTCAGCGCCTTGGCGGATGTCACATCCGCAGTCACTTCACCTTTGTCGTCGGCGATGATGTCACGCAGGGTTTGCACCAGCTGCGGCAGAACAAACAGACGACGCTTTTGCGCCATCAGTGCCACTGTATTTGCCATCATCGGCGAAAGTTTCATTTTCTTTGCAAGCGCTGCAATCGCGCCCGCCTGCTCGTCCCGTGAATAGATGGGCGAGTGGATGAGCGCGCGAAAGTCGTCGCTGGTGCTCATGGCATCATGCAAAGAAGTCAAATCCGTTTCAACGGCTTTGACTTTGTTGGCCTCTTTGGCCAGTTCAAATACGGCTGTCGCATAGCGCTGCGCGATACCGGTGGAAATCGAAGCTGGTTCCGACACGTCCATCCTCTCATACGTTCGCACCAGCCCGCGGTCATCGCGATGCCAGTGTGGTGGCGCTGCTTTTCCCAAAAATTGGTAAAAGCGGTTAAATCAGTGGCGATGTAGCAGACCGTTATGGACGCCGCAACACGCTATCGTGAGGGCAGGTCTGCTTCACCCTCCATGTTTTCAAAGGGTTGGCGAAAATGCGGCCATTTGCCTCACAAAATTACGACCCCTTGTGCGCATTTAGCGCAGGTTCACCCGATTCTACCACCATCATAAAAAATGCGGGCATTGCGCCGCGTTAGGAAGCAATCTTCCCGCGGCAACGAATTAGTTGCCGCAAAATGGATCAAACCAGATGGTTAAGAACTGTAATGTACAGAATATCCGAGTATGTCGCGCTTGCCCCAAAGATTAACGCTACCCATTGGAGCTTACCACACATGTCTGCGCTTGCCCTTCCGTTCCGGTAGAGCTCGGCGATCCGATCCTACATGTAACAC
>CBDTVN010000058.1:0-16838 GCA_965364195.1 uncultured Sulfitobacter sp.
ATTTTATTGGAGGCGAGTAGGAGAATCGAACTCCTGTACACGGATTTGCAATCCGCTGCGTAACCACTCCGCCAACCCGCCATATTTTTCGATATAGACCGTGGTTTTCGAGGCTGCAAGGGGCAAGATGCCTTGCGGGCTGCTTGTTTCGGTTGGTTGCGGGCGGGGGATGGGATGTGCGTTGCTGATGGACGCGCAGTATGACACATTGCCGCCAACAGGATTCTGAACAAACGAGCATTTCCCATGACCGATTTTTCCAAAAGACGCACAATGATGGTCGACACGCAGGTGCGCCCGTCGGATGTGACCAAATTCCCCATTATCGACGCGATGCTGAATGTTGCACGCGAAGATTTTGTGCCTACCGCACAGCGCGAGGCTGCCTACGTGGGTGAGAACTTGAATTTGGGGCAGGGGCGGGTGTTGCTTGAGCCGCGCAGCTTGGCGAAAATGCTTGATGTACTGGCAATTGATGCTGACGAATTGGTTCTCGATGTGGGCTGTACGCTTGGCTATTCGACGGCCGTGATTGCGCGCATGGCGCAAGCTGTGGTTGCAGTGGAAGAGGACGCGGGCATGGCGCGAGAGGCGCAAGATGCGTTGGTCGCGGCAGGTGCTGACAATGCTGTTGTGCATGAAGGTCCGCTGAATGAGGGCGCGCCGCAGCACGGGCCTTATGATGTGATTACAATCCAGGGCGGCGTTTTTGATGTTCCGGTGGCGTTGCTCGACCAGCTCAAGGAGGGGGGGAGGATCGCTGCGATGTTTATGTCCGGACCGCTTGGCGAGGTTCGTGTGGGGTATAAACGTCTGGGCAAGATGAGTTGGCGGTTAGCTTTTAATGCAACAGCACCTGTTTTGCCTGGTTTCGAAAAAGAGATGACGTTTGACTTTTAGGCGGATGCGCAGTTGTCTGCACGCGACGACGCACATATGATTGTGCAAATCACAATATGCTCGGGAGCATTTGGAATGGTATTTGGTAAAATCGGGCGGGGTGCAATGCGCACGATGCGGATAAATATCATAGTTGCGGTTGCCACTGTTGTTACAGGTATGAGCGCCCCTTCTGTACGAGCAGACACATTGGCCGATGCGCTGGTAAGCGCTTATAACCATTCGGGTCTGTTGGAGCAAAACCGTGCATTGCTGCGCGCGGCGGATGAGGACGTGGCCACTGCGGGGGCGGCGCTTGAACCGTTGGTGCGCTGGACTGCGAGCATTACGCAAGACCTCGGGCGCGGGCAAACCTCGATTTTCTTGGGTGCGCAAAGCTTTGACAGTCTTGTTCTGGACGGAGGCCTGATCGCCGATCTGCTGCTTTATGATTTTGGTGCTACTGCTTTGGGCGTTGAGGTCGCCAAGGAAACTGTATTGGCCACGCGTCAGACGCTGATCGGAATCGAGCAGCAGGTGCTGCTGCGTGGAGTTCAGGCCTATACCGGTGTAATTGAAGCGGAAGAATTTATAGAACTTGCGCGAAATAACGTCCGCGTCCTCACCGAGGAACTGAATGCTGCGCGAAACCGGTTTGAGGTGGGCGAAGTGACACGGACGGATGTGGCGCTGGCCGAGGCGCAATTGGCGCAGGCCCGCAGTAATTCGGCGCGTGCGCAAGGTAACTATGCAATCGCGGTTGAAGAGTATATTAACGTAATCGGGCGAAAGCCCGGGCGCATGGCCTTACCGCGTCTTCCCAACATCAGCGTTGATGTCGATGCTGCAAAAATGTTAGCAGTGCGCGGTCATCCCAGTTTGCGGGCAGCTCAATTTCAGGTGTCTGCGGCAGATTTGTCGATCAAACGCGCCGAAGCGAACAAGCGACCGACCGTCAGCGCGCAGGGTGTACTTTCGCTGAGCGAGAACCTCTCAAGCAGCGACTTCAGTGCGGGTGCGAGCATCGGATTGAACGTTGGCGGAACGATATATCAAGGTGGTGCACGGTCTTCTGCGGTACGTCGGGCACAGGCGCTGCGTGACGCGCAACGTGGGAACCTTCATGTAGTGCGCCATAATGTGCAGCAGAACGTTGGGGTCGCTTATGCGCAACTGAGTGCTGCGCGTGCCTCTCTTGAAGCTTCTGAGCGTCAAATTACTGCGGCACGGATTGCGTTTCGCGGGGTGCGCGAAGAAGCCACGTTGGGCGCGCGGACGACGCTCGATGTGCTCGATGCCGAGCAATCACTGCTCGATGCGGAAGCCAACCGTATTTCTGCGCAAGCGGTGATTTATAACGCAGCTTACGGGGTTCTCGCATCAACGGGCCGGCTTACGGTCAGTAGTCTGGGTTTGCCAATACAGCAGTATGACGTGAACGAGTATTACAACCTGGTTAAAGACAGCCCTACATCTCAATCCGAGCAGGGCGCACAACTGGACCGCGTGCTGCGGCGGTTGCAGAAAAACTGAACCTGCTAACAAGGCTTACAAGTGGGGGCTGTCTGTTTGGGCAGCCCTTTTTGCTTTGTGAGCGGGCAGGCGCATGAAGGCCACATGCTAAATTAATAGTTTCAAAGGATTTTCGCCCCATTGTAGGAATCGGTTATGCGGGTTATCTTTGGCGCTGAGCAGAGGGTGGTAAACAATGTCAAAAGCCGTCACGAATGAAGAGGTTGAGGATGTATTGTCTTCAATCCGCCGATTGGTATCCGAAGATAAGCGGCCCCTTGCAGGGTTACGCAGTGCGCCTGTAGCAGCACCTGAGGCGGCAGAACCGGTCGTAGAAGATGAACCGCACGCCGTGCATGAAGAGGCTGGTAAAGCGGAAACGGTCGAGACATTCATCCAGGACGCCAAGCATGAAGCCGAGCGCTTTGTGCTGACCCCTGCCTTGCGTGTGCAAACTCCTGAGCCTCACGGTGATGGCGCTGACGAAGGGCCGCTGGACCTGGGCTCCGTCGCGCGGGATACATGGATGCAGAACGCGGAAGACGTAGATGAGCTTGTCTTTACTACTTCAGGGAGACCTGAAGAAAACGGCCCGCTGGTCCTGGTTCCTACCGCAAAAGCGCCTGATAATGACGCTGCGATGGACGCGCTCGATGCTTTGGTTCATGACGCGATTGAAAATGAAGTCAAGGCAATTGAAGATGAAATTGATGTGGGCGATTACGCCGATGAAGGGTTTTGGGAAGATAAAGAAGATGATGCATCGCCTCAGGATGCGAGGGATACTGACGATGCTGATGAAGATCATGGCTCGAACAAGGATTCCTTCGAATTTGAAGATTACACTGAGGACGACAGTAAGTGGGATCTGCGAGAAGACTCTGATGATAGGCTTGATGATCATTCCGAGGCCGCGGATGGCCCTGTAAAAGAGGCTGCGGTCGTTGAGGGTACACCCGTTGAGGAAGCGCCCTTTTTCGATGGTGAGGTCGAGGCTGTGTTGCATCCGTCTGAGGCAGCCCCCAAAAAACCGACACCCTATATGCCGTTGACTGCTAAAATTGCCGCTTTGGAAGCTGTACTCGGCGGCAGGCGTCAGGAGTATGAGCCAGACGGTGATGAAGCCGAAGAACTGGCAGCGCCAGATGCGCCTACTATGACTTGGGAAGATGATGTCGAACTGGACGCCAAAGGTGAGCCATTCTTGGCGCCGGTCGAAGATGTGCAAGATATCGAGCCTGAGATTGAGATCGAGACTGTTCAGCCAAGCACTGCATTTACAGCAGATGATCAGGTCATGGACGAAGAAGCATTGCGCGAACTTGTCAGCGAGATTGTCCGCTCAGAGCTGCAGGGGGCCTTGGGTGAGCGGATCACACGCAACGTACGTAAGCTGGTGCGCCGTGAAATCCACCGCGCGCTGACCGCACAGGAAATGGAATAAAGTCTAGCCTATATCGGCGGCTGCAGTGAGCAGGGCGTCGAGGTCGAAATAGGCCTCGATGTGCTCTGCAAGCGCGTTGAGTGTGTCTTCTATCTGATTTTCAAACACGACGGTTGATGCAGCGCCGAGTGCGCCGAGATACGCGATTCGGAACGCATCGGATGCAAAAATGCCGTGAAGGTAGCAACCTGCTACGTTTCCGGTGCGGCTCATCGCGCCGTCATCTGTAGCGTCAAGGTGCAGCCAAGGGCGTGTGCAATCCGGGCCTGTTGTTTTGCCCATGTGGATTTCATAGCCGCTGAGCGCTGCGCCGCTTTCCAGATGGTGCCCGCCGCGCAGGGTCAAGTTCTTGACGGGCTCCAGAACCGTATGCACATCCAAATGGCCTAGGCCGTTCACCGTGCCTGCGGGCCCTTCGATCCCGTCAGGATCACTGATGGTTTTGCCCAGCATTTGATAGCCGCCACACAGCCCCAGCACATGCCCTCCACGCCTGATGTGGGCGGCGATATCAACGTCCCAACCTGCCGTGCGCAAAGCGTCCAGATCGGCAATGGTGGACTTACTCCCCACCAAGAGCACCAGATCGGTATCGGCGGGGAGAGCCTCGCCATTTGTGATCATGCGCAGGTCCACGGAGGGCTCTGCCGCCAACGGATCAAGGTCGTCGAAATTGGCGATGCGCGGCAGCTGTGGTACGGCCACCACCAGCCCTGCACCCCCTGAGCGTGCGCGGTCAGGCAGGTCCATCACATCCTCTGCGGGCAGCCGCGCTGCATGCTCGAACCATGGGAGCACGCCTAAAGAGGGCCATCCAGTACGGGCAACGATATCATCGCGACCGCCGTCAAAGAGGCTGCGGTCGCCTCGGAATTTGTTGATGCAGAACCCTTTGATAAGGGCGTTATCCTCTGGGTTCAGCACTGCTTGGGTGCCGACGATTTGGGCGATGACCCCACCGCGATCAATATCGCCCATCAAGATGACCGGAACACCGGCGGCGCGGGCAAACCCCATGTTAGCAATGTCGCCCGCGCGCAGGTTCGTCTCGGCGGGGGAGCCTGCGCCCTCGATCACGATAATTTCGCATTGGGTGCTTAGGCGTGAGAAACTCTCCAGCACGGCAGGCATCAGGTTGTGCTTGTTCTGGCCAAAGCTCCGCGCCTCTTGGGTGCCTGCCACTTTCCCCTGAACGATGACCTGCGCACCTGTTGCAGTCTGCGGCTTGAGCAGAATAGGGTTCATATCCGTGTGCGGGTCAACGCCGCAGGCGCGGGCTTGGAGCGCCTGGGCGCGGCCGATCTCGCCACCATCCGAGGTTACGGCAGCGTTGTTGGACATGTTCTGCGGCTTAAACGGGCGCACGGTTAAGCCGCGATTGCGCAGGGCGCGCAGGATGCCTGCAACGATCATGGATTTACCGACGTTGCTGCCGGTCCCCTGGATCATGATTGCTTTTGCCATCGTTCGCTCCTGTCGTCGGTTTGCTGCACCGTGACTGAAACCAGACAGGAGGAAAAGCTTATTTCAAAGGCATGGAACAAGCATGTCGAAATGCAGCAGGCATAAAAAAACGCAGCCCGTGAGCTGCGTCTTTTTTAATCTCAAGAAGGAGGAATCGCTTACGCGGCTTCAGCCTGTTGAGCGGCGTTGCGGCGCTCTGATTCTTCGCGCGACAGGGCAACGGAAGTCCGCACACCTTTGCCTACAAAGTCCATAAGACCAGTTACAACACGTTCGTTAGGGTCAATGCCAGCACAGCTAAGAACTTCACGGCCATCACGAGAGCGTGCCCAACGGGCGATCTGCTCTGGACCATTGCCATACTTCTTATCATCTGCGATTGCATCATCGAGTGCAGCCAGTACTACGGCGGCGAACAGTTTACGGGCGCGGTTACCTTGTTCGTTATTAAAGGCCGTGCCATCAACGAAATCTTTCAACTCGTCGTCCTTTCATTATTCTTGCTCTTGTCATTTTCGGCGTCTGCCTCTTCTGACATATCCCGAGCGATTCGGATACCCTGTTTCGTCATGGCACCCATGCGTGAGGTGCATGGCTTTCGGGTGCTTTTCTGCTAAACACGGCTCCTTGTGTGCGGTTCGTCCTCAAGATATAGGACGGGTCAAGATTTCATCAACCTTTTGCCAGAGTTTTGACACATGCCCAAAATCAACGGAAACGAGATTCGCCCCGGAAACGTATTGGAACACAACGGCGGTCTGTGGGCGGCGGTGAAGGTCGATCACGTGAAACCGGGCAAAGGTGGTGCATTTGCGCAAGTCGAAATGAAGAATTTGCGCAACGGTTCCAAACTAAATGAACGCTTTCGCAGCGCCGACAAAGTCGAGAAGGTACGCCTTGAGCAGAAGGATCAACAATTCTTGTATGAAGATGCGGGCATGTTGGTGCTGATGGACACGGATACCTATGAGCAGGTCCAGCTCTCTGCAGATCTGTTGGGGGAGCGGCGTCCGTTCCTTCAGGATGGCATGATGGTCGTCGTGGAGTATTACGAGGAGGAGGCGATCAACGCCGCCTTGCCTCAAAAAGTGACCTGCAAGATCGCCGAGACAGAGCCTGTGGTCAAAGGCCAGACAGCGGCTAACTCCTTTAAACCTGCGATCCTCGACAATGGTGTCAAAGTTTCGGTGCCGCCCTTTGTGGGTCAGGACGAGGACATCATCGTTAACACCGAGACGATGGAATACGTAGAGCGCGCCTAATCTACTCTCAATCCAACTAACAAACGCAGCGCTTTGGCGCTGCGTTTTGCGTTTTAATCTACGCGGGTGACCGTAGCCGCATCCGCGTTCATCTCGCCCTTGGCACGGTCAAAGCGCAAGTAAGCAAGCGCTTGATCTCCTGCGCGGGTAAGTAGGGTGCCTGCGGGCTTGTCGTCTGAGGTGATCGCAGTGCCTGTTGCTGCATCGCCCTGCACAGCCACTTTGGCCAAGCCTTTGCGCAGTTCCGTCTTATGCTTCATCCGTGCGGTGACTTCTTGGCCGACATAGCAGCCTTTACGAAAATCGACGCCATGTATACGCTCGAACCCCATCTCCAGAATGAAGGTATCCGGCGTAAGCTCAACCCCGCTTTGCGGGATCATGTGGGTGACGTATAGGGCATTCCAGTCTGTTTGATCGCCCTGCTGCGGTGCATTACGGTAGGCGCGCCACCCTAGGGCTTCATGGCGTGGATCGGTCATGGCATCTGCTGGCATATCATCTGTCCCACGGTGTAGGTGCAGGTCCGTCACCGCAATCTGCACATCAGCGCGCAGCTTGTACATCGACAGGCGCTGGACCAGCATATCCGCTTGGGCATCATCTGCATCGAGCAGCACGTCATCGCCATCTGCGGTCAAGAAAAAATCGGCCATGTATTTACCCTGCGGCGACAGAAGGGCGGCATAGACCAACCCATCATCAATACGGGTGATGTCGTTGGTAATCAGCCCTTGTAGGAACTCAAGTGCGGCGGAGCCGGAAATGCGCAGGATACGACGGGAGGGTGCGGTCATCGGGGTGTCCTTCTGGGGTTATGTTTAATATAGCAATTCACGCCCCGTTTTACAGGGGCAGCGTGAGAGGAAGCCTTTATGCGGGCGCAGATTTCAGTGGTCGTCCCGACATTAAATGCCGAAGGGGCTCTTGGCGCGTGTTTTGGTGCGTTGATGGAGGGGCTGGAGGTGGGTCTTATCCGTGAATTGGTCGTAAGCGATGGCGGTTCGAGCGATGCCACGGGGCCGACGGCGCAGGCATGGGGGGCGGAGGTTGTGCATGGTCTTGCCTCACGCGGCGGGCAACTCAGGCGTGGTGTTGCGGCGGCGCAGGGGGAGTGGCTGTTGATTTTGCATGCCGACACGGTGCTGGCGCAGGGCTGGAGTACGGCTGTACGTGCGCATTTAGATAACGAGGAGCAGGCGGGCTGGTTTCCATTGGCGTTCGACCAGCGCGGGATGGCCGCAGGGATTGTCGCGGGCTGGGCTAATCTGCGCAGCCGTGCCGGCCTACCTTACGGTGACCAAGGTCTGCTCATTCACCGCAAACTTTATGAAAAAGTGGGCGGCTACCCTGATCAGCCACTGATGGAAGATGTTGCGATTGCGCGGGCGCTGCGCGGGCGGTTGCGTAAGCTTGACAGTGTAGCTGTAACATCGGCGGCCAAGTACCGCGCCCAAGGCTGGCTGCGGCGTGGGGGGCGCAACCTGTGGACACTGGTCCGCTATGGCGCAGGGGTCACTCCGGAGCGGTTGGCGCAGTCCTACCGTAAAGAGAGCTGACCGTTAGCTGCCAAAGAAATGCTGCCCGATGCGTTGCAGCAGATTGGGTTGACGTTCTTCTTCGGCACTATCCCTGCGCCCCTGAACACCCCGACGACGGTCCGAGACGATCTTCCCGTCCTTAAACTGCAAGCGGTAGAGATCGGCGTAAATGCCTCCGCGCTCCAGCAGTTCCTCATGGGTGCCTTCATCGACGGCGTGACCACGGTCCATCACAATGATCTTGTCCGCATTGCGGATGGTGCTGAGGCGATGTGCAATGACCAGCGTGGTACGCCCCTCTGACAAACGGTTCAGGGCGTCTTGCACCACCTCCTCTGATTGCGCATCCAGCGCGCTGGTGGCTTCATCCAGAAGCAACACAGGCGTGTTTCGCAGCAAGGCTCGGGCGATGACGACGCGTTGACGCTGACCGCCAGACAGCGCCGAGCCGCGTGGGCCTACATGCGTGTCGAGGCCATGCTCAAGCTGGGGCAGGAAGTCGGACACAAAGGCAGCATCAAGGGCTTCTTTCAGCGCCTCTTCGGTTACGTCCGTGCGGCCCAGCACGATATTCTCGCGCAAAGTTTCATCAAACAGCAGTGCCTCTTGGCTTACCACGGAAAACAAGGTGCGCAGGTCGGGAATAGCCATCTCGGTCGTGGCTACGCCGCCAATGCGTACGGTACCTGAGGTGGGGTCAAGAAGCCGCGTGAGCAGGTTGAAAATGGTTGATTTCCCCGCACCTGATGCACCGACAAGCGCGGTGGTCTGGCCTGCCTGCGCTGTCAACGACAGACCGTGCAGCACTTCGGTCTCACCAAAGGACAGTGTTACGTTGTCGAGGGTAATGTCGGCGGCGCCAGTGGGCGCGGGCAAAGGCGCGTCGGGGGAAGTCTGTTTGAGAGGTGCATCCAGCAACTCCTTGATGCGCTCCAGCGCTGCGGCAGCGACCTGCCATTGCCCACTGATCGCGCCAAGGCGGCGCAACGGGTTGAAGGTGAAACCCATGGCCGTGAAGAAGGTCATGAACTGACCAATTGTCTTATCGCCCGAGATGATCTCCGAGCCGCCGTACAGGATCACGGCCATAAACCCGATGCCCGAAATAACATCGATCATGGCGGGGATGGCAGAACTGCCAAAGGCCGTGCGCACTTCGGTTGAAACGAATTTCTTCGATGTGTCGCGGTATTGGCGCGACTGGTACGTTTCAAGTGCGTTGAGCTTGATCTGGACAATCCCGTGAAATACTTCGTCCAGACGAGTGGAGAGTGTAGCCCCTAGATCACGCGCCTCGCGGGCGCGCGATCGCACAAACCGCTGGGCAAAGGCGGCCGGCAGCACCATTACAGGAATGCCGATACAGGCGAGAAGCGCCCAAATTGGATCAATCGAAATTGCGACACCGAGCAACACCATAAGGCCGATGAAGTCGCGGCCCGCACCGGTGATAATGGCACGCCAGACATTGCCTACAGCGTTCACATCCGATTGCACCCGCTGGATCAAAAAGCCGGGCGGGTGGGTTTGGTGAAACGCGCCATCCTGCTGCATCATCCGGTTGAGCAGATCAATGCGCATGTCAGCAGCAGAGCGTTGGGCGATGCGCGTGAGTAGCACCTTTTGCGCTACGCCCGACACGGCACGCACCACGAATATACCCATGAGCACAAATGCCACGATGAGTAGCCACGATTGCTCGCCTGCGACGAAAACGCGGTCAAACATCGGTTCCATCAACTTTGCCATGGCTCCAAGGCTTGCGCCCTCAAGGATCATGAACAGTATTGCGATGGTTAGTTTTCCGAGGTGCTTTTTCAGGTAATCTCGCCAGAGCCAACGCATCAGCTCTTTCGAGGTGTAGGTTTGTTCGCTGCTCATGGGAGTGTCGACCTTTGATGGTTCGCGTTCGCGCATTTGCGTGAACATAATGTGCGCAGCAAAGAGGGGCAAGGACATGGAGCGATTGACGCGATAGGTCCCGGAGCTATGGTTGCGAGAATAGCCCACTGAGGCAACCCATTGATATATAGGACTGAGACGCATGAGCCAAAGGCCAAACCTGTCGCATGGGCGCGGATACCTCGCCATTCCAGGCCCCTCCATCATGCCGGAGGCCGTTTTGCAGGCGATGCACCGTCCCGCGCCAAACATCTACGCAGGCGAGCTGGTGGATACGATGCCGGGTATTATGGCAGATCTCAAACGCGTGGCGCGGACCGAGCATTTCGCCGCGATCTACATCGGTAACGGCCATGCGGCATGGGAGGCCGCCCTGAGCAACGTGATCGCCCCCGGTGACCGCGTTCTGGTCCCTGCGACAGGGCGGTTCGGTCATGGATTTGGCGAGACGGCGACAGGGATTGGTGCGGACGTGCAGCTCATCGATTTCGGGAAATCCTCGCCAATGGATTTGGACGTAATCGCTGCGGCATTGGCCGAGGATAAAGATCATCTGATCAAGGCTGTATTGGCCGTTCATGTGGATACCTCAAGCTCGGTTCTTAATGATATCAAGGGGCTGCGCGATGTGCTGGACGCGGCGGGGCATCCGGCGCTTTTGATGGCTGACTGTATTGCCTCGCTGGGCTGTGACCGGTTCGAGATGGATGCGTGGGGTGTCGATGTGATGGTCACGGGCTGTCAAAAAGGTCTGATGGTCCCGCCCGGTTGCTCGTTTGTGTTCTTCAACCAGCGTGCACAGGCGGTGCGTGAAGCGATGCCACGGGTCAGTGTCTATTGGGACTGGATCCCGCGCAGCACGGCAACTGAATTCTGGCAGTACTTTAACGGCACGGCACCCACGCATCATTTGTACGGGCTCCGCGTCGCACTCGACATGATCCACGATGAAGGGATCGAGCAAGTTTGGGCGCGCCACGGCGTGCTGGCCCGCGCGATTTGGGCGGCTTGCGACGCGTGGGCGGCGGGCGGTGATCTGCGCATCAACATTGCCGACCCGGCAAATCGCAGCACGGCGGTGACCTCCCTGCGGCTAAACGGGAATGACGGCACGCGCTTGCGCAACTGGGTGGAGGAGGAGCTTGGCCTAACGCTCGGCATCGGTTTGGGCATGGCGGAGGTAGGCGACCCCGCACGCGATGCGTTCTTCCGCCTTGGACATATGGGCCATGTGAACGGTCAGATGATAATGGGGCTGTTGGGCGGGATGCAGGCAGGCATGTCCAGTCTTGGCATCGCTCACGGGCGCGGCGCGCTGGATGCTGCGGCGGATGTGATCGCGGGTCACTAGGCGGAGAGACTAGGCGCGCCGCTTTTCGATAAAGTTGATGATATGGTTGATGGCGTAGCCTGTGACAGCCACGGCGATTAGCCCCCAGATCGCCCAGATGGTCACAAATATCCAGGTGATGTTCACGCCGAACATCACAATTGCAGCATTTTTGAAATTGGGCGCGCTGCCCGGAGTGTTGCGCATGTCTGGCCTCATCGCTTTAGTTTATTACGAGAGTAGCGCTTGATTCCCTAACGTCAGCTTTTTTCTGCGTCTTTGAGGGCGGCGGGCAGGGCAGCGCCAAAGGCGTCGAGCATCGCAGTTGTGCCACAGCTCACGCGGATACAGCGGTTTTGCGGTGCGACGAAAGGCATGCGCACGAAGATGCCGCGCGCGATCAGACCATCAAGGACAGCCTTGGCGAATGCCGCATCACGGCCACAGTCTATGGTCACGAAATTAGTCGCACTGGGCAGGGGCGTGAGGCCATTGTCACGCGCGATCTGGGCAATGCGGTCGCGGGCCTCAAGGATGTCTTGCTGGACGCGGGCCAGATAGCTGTCGTCCTCGAGTGCGGCCAACGCACCTGCTTGGGCGGCGCGATTCATCCCGAAATGGTTGCGCACTTTATGAAAAGCCTCAATCAGATCAGGGTGGCCAATAGCATAGCCGACACGCGCGCCAGCAAGCCCATAAACCTTTGAAAATGTGCGCATGCGGATCACACGGGGGTCATCTGCGGGCAAGGGGAGTGCGGTCCCTTCTGGTGCACATTCCACATAGGCCTCATCGAGTACCAGCAGCGTACCACTCGGTAGCGCCTCCATCGCCTTCGCGATCTCATCGCCCCTATGATGGCTGCCCATCGGATTGTCGGGATTGGCGAGATAGACGAGCTTGGCATCCACTTCGGCCGCTTTGGCAAAGAGGCTGGCGGGGTCCTCATGATCGTCCACATAAGGAACGGTATGCAATGTACCGCCAAATCCTGCGACATGATAATTAAACGTCGGATAGGCGCCGGCCGAGGTCACCACCGAATCGTCAGCACTTACAAACAGGCGCACCAGATAACCGAGCAGCCCGTCGATCCCTTCACCAACCATAATATGCGCAGGCGTACAGCCGTGATGCGCGGCAAGTGCTGCACGCAGATCAAAGCTCTCTGGATCGCCGTACATCCATTGGGGTGTCTCCGCCATGGCACGAACAGCAAGCGGCGACGGGCCAAAGACGCTTTCGTTCGCGCCAAGCCGTGCTTTGAACTCTGCTCCGCGTGCCCGCTCTTGCGTTTCTGGCCCCACAAACGGGACAGATGCGGGAAGGGATTGTGCAAGCGGGGTGAGGCGTATGTGTGTCATAGTGGTCAGTTAATGCGGATGCTGCGCGAAGGGCAAGCCTTGTAACCCGTGATTTGAGTGTCTATTTGAGAATGAATCGCATAAATGAGAGACGGATCATTGCAAAGCTTACAAGACGCGGGTTTATCGGTACAGCAGCAGCCGCAGGCGCGCTGCGCGGTGCAGGCGTTACCGTCGCCAAGCCCCAGATGCGGCGCATCCTCACGCTGGTCTACGACAAAAGCCTTGGTATGATGCGGGCGGTGGAGCGTCTCGTCCCGATGTAAGTGCCGCCACGTTTTACTGGTGCGCTACGGGTGGTTCTGATGTGATATGCCCAAAGCAATACCGGAGGAAAGCCCATGTCCCGCGTCTCAATCACCTACGAAAACCACATCGCCCATGTGCGCCTGACACGCGCTGATAAAATGAACGCAGTTGATCAGGAGATGATCACAGCGGTGATCGATGCGGGCAATGAGGTCGCAGCGTCGGGTGCGCGCGTGGTGATTGTTTCTGGTGAGGGCAAGGCGTTTTGCGCAGGGATAGATATCTCTGGCCTGTCGGGAATGATCGGGAAAGATCCTGCAGAATTACTCATGCCGCGCACCCATGGGGCAGGGATGGATGGGCAAAATACAACAAACCAGTGGCAGGAATTTGCGATGGTTTGGTCGCGGATGGATATTCCTGTGATCGCGGCAGTTCACGGCGTTTGCTTTGGCGCGGGTATCCAGCTCGCGCTGGGTGCGGATATTCGCATTGCGTCACCCGACGCGAAGTTCGCAGTGATGGAGATGAAGTGGGGCATCGTTCCGGATATGGGCGGTATGGTGCTTCTGCCGCGCCTCGTGCGTTCGGATGTGCTGCGGCGGATGACCTATACGGCGGAGCCGGTGGGCGCTGAGCAGGCGGAGCGCTGGGGGCTGGTGACGGAAATCGCCGATGATCCGCTGGCGGCGGCGCAAGCTCTGGCAGAGACGATTGCGGGCAAAAGCCCTTCGGCGATCCGGGCGGCCAAGCGGTTGATCGGCGTGGCGGAGACTGCGGATGCGACTGCGGTTCTGGATGCGGAATCGCGTGAGCAGGTCGAATTGATGGGCAAACCGCACCAGATGGAAGTGGTCGCCGCAGCGTTTGGCAAGCGGGCAGCTGTGTTCAAATAGAGCCTTTGCCGCCTGTTCAACCGAAGAATTTTTTCCGTGCTTCGACTGCGATATTGTAGTGCAATTCAAGCGTGGTGATCTTTGACATCTGCTCTTTTCGAGCCTCGTCTTTTGTGAGTGCGGCATAGTCTTTTCGCGCGGCGTCGAGGTCTTTTTTGATCTCGAATTCCTCGGGGATAACGCCTGCTTCTGCCATCATGCGCATGCCTGCAGACAGGGCGGCTGCTTCTCCAGTCTCGATCGGAATATCGGGCAGCGGTTTGCCTTCGCCCCTGAGCCCTGACAGAGCGCCAGAGGCACGGGCCTTGGCGATCTGGGTTTCTATGAGGCGGGCAAAGCTGCGCATGCCGCTATGCTAGCCGATCTCGGAAAGGCGGTCCATTGCGGCTTGGAGTTGGTCGGCTTCTTCTTGTCTCGCTGCGAGGTTTTCCTGTGCTTCTGCAACGACTTCCGGCGGGGCGGATGCGGCAAATTTGGGATTGTTTAAGCGCCCTTTGAGACCGCCCATTTCCTTGGCTAATTTGTCCAGAGATTTTTGCAGGCGGGCTTTTTCCTCGGCGATGTCGATGATGCCTTCAAGCGGCAGGCCAAAGGTGGCACCTGCGGCGCTGATGGCGACAGTTCCTTTCGGAAAAATCTCTTTTTTCTCAAGAGTTTCAACGCGCGCAAGGCGTTTGATCATAGCCTCGTTATTGTCCCACGCTGCTTGGGCTGCGGCGTCCATGTCGGTTACAATCATGGGCACTTTGAGGCCTGCAGGAACGTGCATTTGGGCACGCGCAGAGCGGATGTTCTCGATAAGGGAAATGACCCAATTCAACTCCTTATCCGCGGCCTCGTCCAAGAGGTCCGCCGTGGTGTAGGTGGGCCAGTCGGCGTGGACGACGTGCTTGGGGCGCTGGGCGGTCTGCCCCCACAACTCCTCGGTAATGAAAGGCATGATGGGGTGGAGCAGGATCAGGCATTGATCCAGTACCCAAGCCATTGTTTCGCGTGTCTCTTTTGCCAAGGCACCTTTGCCGTCGTCGTCTTGCAACAGCGGTTTGGACAGCTCGACGTACCAGTCGCACACCTTGCCCCAGACGAACGCATAAAGCGCGCTGGCGGCATCGTTGAAGCGGTAGGTTTCCAGCGCGGCGTCGACCTCTTCGCGCACGCGCGCCGTCTCTCCGATGATCCACTTGTTGAGCGTGGCGGAGGGTGTCACCGGCGGTACACCCCCTGTACACCCCCTGTACACCGTGTCGGCGTCAAACACGCCGTTCATCTCGGCGAATTTATGGGCGTTCCAGACCTTGGTGCCGAAGTTGCGGTAGCCTGCGATGCGTGCCGCGTCCATCTTAAGCGCGCCACCCAAGCTGGCCATTGCGGCGTTGGTAAAGCGCAGGGCGTCGGCACCGTATTCGTCGATAATCTCCAGCGGGTCGATCACGTTGCCCACGGATTTGCTCATTTTCTTACCTTTGGCATCGCGGACGAGGCCGTGCAGATAGACGGTCTCGAACGGGATTTTGCCCGTGGTGTCGAGCTGCATCATCATCATGCGCGCGACCCAGAAGAAGAGGATATCCTGACCTGTGATCAGATCGGAGGTGGGGAAGTATTTCTGTAGTTCGGCGTTTTGGGCGTCAACTGCATCATCGCCAGTCCAGCCGAGCGTGCCGATGGGCCAGAGGCCGGAGGAGAACCATGTGTCCAGGACATCTGGGTCGCGCCAGACCGGATAAGATATATCAGCGGGATCCTGACTAAATGAATATTTGCCCAAGCTCTCTGCGAGGACATGCATTGCTTCGGACCGGGAGGCAACTTCAACGATGCGTGCATGGTTGAGTGGTGTTGGCAAACCAGCAGTGAAATCAGTGAACCCTTCACGCACGCCTTCAAAGTCGGCGGCACATTGTAGATGGTCGCCGCCTTCGGGAAGCGACTGATTGGAGAGCAGACTGCCTATTTCTACAAGATCGAGTGCGCCGTCCCCTTCGTCATCAACAAAACCCGTAGCTTTCAGGTCAAGCCCGTACCAAACCGGAATCTGGTGCCCCCACCAAAGCTGGCGCGAGATGCACCAAGGCTCGATGTTGTCGAGCCAGTTGTAGTACACTTTCTCACCGCTCTCGGGCATGATTTTAACGTCGCCGTTGCGCACGGCGTCGAGGGCAGGGCCTACGATTTGGTCGGTATCCACGAACCATTGGTCGGTGAGCATCGGCTCGATCACCACCTTCGAGCGGTCGCCAAAGGGCTGCATGATGAGTTTGGCCTCGACGTATGGAACCGTCTCGGTCACTTCCGTCTTGTTGCCGTCTTCGTCTTTTACCGTGCGGGTGACGTCATGCATGACGGCGAGGCCTTCAGCGGTGATGTCGGCCACGATTTTGGTGCGCGCGTCAAAGCGGTCTAGGCCACGGTAGTCTTCGGGGACCATATTCATGGCAGCGATCATGGCTTCGTCGAATGTTTGGTCGCCATTTGCGATGGCTTGGGCCACGGCGGCTTCCTCGGCGTAGGGTTTGCCGTCGGCGCGCAGGGCGGCCTTGGTGTCCATGAGGTTGTACATGGGGATGCCGTTGCGCTTGGCCACTTGGTAGTCGTTGAAGTCGTGCGCGCCGGTGATTTTCACCGCACCAGAGCCGAAATCCTTGTCGGGGTATTCATCAGTGATGATGGGGATCAGGCGGCGGAGCGCTTTTGGTCCAACGGGAATTTCGCAAAGTTTTCCGATGATGGACGCATAGCGCTCATCTGAAGGGTGAACGGCAACAGCACCGTCACCAAGCATCGTCTCGGGGCGGGTCGTGGCGATGGAGATATAATCACGCGTCTCGCGCAGGGTCTCAACCCCGTCCTCGTCTTTCTCGACGTACTCATAGGTGGCACCGCCCGCGAGCGGGTATTTGAAGTGCCACATGTGGCCGGGGACTTCGGTGTTCTCGACTTCTAGATCAGATATCGCCGTCTCGAACCGTGGGTCCCAGTTTACCAGACGTTTGCC
>CBDTVN010000059.1:0-16772 GCA_965364195.1 uncultured Sulfitobacter sp.
GATCAGCCGCGCGACTATGATTATTTCCAGATTACCACGGGCCCAGTGACGCTCGCCACCCGCTATCGTGACCGCCCCCCGTCGAAATCGCGTATTGAGACCCCGGTCAATAAATTCACGAGCATTGCACCATGAAACTACCGCCTAAACCTGCGGCCCGGCCTGACAAAGTGTCGCTTTGGGGCTATGCCAAGCTGTTTCGCGCGGACATCCTATCTGCACAGCCTGCCAAGCTTTACCGCGCATGGATGGCCGAGTTTCGCACCCCGTTTTTTCGCAGCTACCTGATTAACCAACCTGATTTGATCCGACGGGTCCTCAAAGAGCGCCCAGATGATTTTCCCAAATCTACACGTGTAAACGAAGGTCTGCGCCCGCTTTTGGGCAATTCGGTATTCGTAACCAATGGCGAAACGTGGAAGCGTCAGCGCCGAATTATTGACCCCGCGTTTGAAGGGGGCCGCCTGCGCGAGACATTTCCCGCCATGTGGGACGCATCTGAGGCCGCTGCTGCACGCCTTGGCCAACTCACAGGGCGCGAGATTGATATCGAGCCAGAGACCAGCCACGCCGCCGCTGACGTGATCTTTCGCACATTGTTTTCGTTGCCCATCGAACATCATCTGGCGTCCGAGACGTTTGACGCGTTTCGCCTGTATCAGCGCAGCCAACCGATCCTGAATTTGGCCGCACTTGTGCCGATGCCGCGTTGGGCGCCACGCTTGTTTGGTCGTGAGACGAGGGCCAGTGCGGCACGCATCCGCACGTTGATCCGGCAGCTGACAGAGCAGCGTGCGGATGAAATTGCTGCGGGAACGGCCCCTGATGATCTGGCGACCAAGATAATGACGGCGGCAGATCCCGTCACAGGAGACACGTTCAGCACCGAAGAAATGGTCGATCAGGTGGCGATTTTCTTCCTTGCGGGTCATGAGACAAGTGCATCAACGCTGGCTTGGTCACTTTATCTCATGGCGCTTTATCCGGAGTGGCAGGAAAAATTGGCCACTGAGGCTCAAGTGTTGGACAAATGCGATTTCAGCGTGATGAGTAAGCTGCGCCTGAGCCGTGATGTATTTCGCGAAACGCTGCGGCTGTATCCGCCGGTACCGATGATGGTGCGCGAGGCGGCGTGCCCCGAAGTGATGCGTGAGCGCAATGTGCGCAAAGGATCGCAGATGGTGATCAGCCCGTGGCACCTGCACCGTCATGCCCGTCTGTGGGACAATCCTGACGGATTTGACCCGACCCGCTGGCACACTGAAAACGGCAAGGCCTGTCAGCGCGAGGCGTTTATTCCATTCAGCGCCGGTGCGCGGGTCTGTCCGGGGGCAGGGTTCGCGATGATTGAGGGACCACTGCTCCTAAGCCGTATTTTGCGAGACTATCATTTGACGCTCGGACCCGAGCCTGTCCCTGTGGCCCACCTGACGGTACGGGCAAAAGATGGTATTCGTCTGCGCCTTACCCGCCGCGAGCGCTAACACCATCAAAGTATCTGGCGCTAGGCGCGCATTGGCTTTAGAACGGGCGAAATCCTTGAACCAGCATAAAAGGCACTATTCATGGCCCAAAAAGACGCACAACGCACCCGCATCGCAACGGCATCCGGCTTTATCGCAGCATTGGATCAGTCGGGCGGCTCTACGCCCAAGGCGCTGGCGCAATACGGGGTCGAATCTGCGGATTATGCCGGTGATGATGAAATGTACGCTGCCGTGCACGCCATGCGCAGCCGTATTATTCTGGCCGATGATTTCACCTCCGAAAAAGTGTTGGGGGCCATCCTGTTCGAGCGGACCATGGACAGCGACATCAACGGAAAACCAACCGCACAGGTGTTGTGGGAAGATCGCGGCGTTGTGCCGTTCTTGAAGATCGACAAAGGCTTGGCGGATGAGGCCGATGGCGTGCAAATGCTCAAGCCTATGCCGGAGTTAGATGCCCTGTTGGCAAAAGCCGTCGGTAAGGGGATCTTCGGGACCAAAGAACGCTCGCTGATACTGGAAGCCAACACCAAGGGGATCGCAGCTGTTGTGGGCCAACAGTTTGATGTGGCACGTCAGGTTGCTGCTGCAGGGCTGGTCCCGATTGTGGAACCTGAAGTCCATATCGAGAGCGCCACAAAGGCCGAGGCCGAAGATATCTTAGCCGCCGAAATTATGAACAATTTAAACGCGTTGCCCGAGGATGTTGATGTTATTCTCAAACTCACAATCCCGAGCAACGCAGGCCTTTATGATGCTGCGGCGGATCATCCGCGTGTGCTGCGTGTGGTGGCGCTGTCGGGCGGGTATTCTACGGATGTGGCCTGCGATCTGCTCAGCCAGAACCACAAAATGATAGCAAGCTTCAGCCGCGCGTTGGCGGAAGGGCTGAGCGTGAAGATGTCAAATGCGGAGTTTAACGCGGCTCTGAATGCAAATATAACCAAGATATATAATGCCTCGGTGGCCTAAGAGGTCAAAGACCCACATGGCTTAGACAGCGATGAAAGTGAGTTTACCATTCTCTAATTCTAGTCAGAGTTTGGTAAACGTTCCTTTATCGTATTCAGAACATAAACGCGGATGGCAGAGGCAAGCCCGCTGTCCATGCCGCGCTCTGCATCAATCTGCGATACCAACGCATTGATTGGCAGCCCTTTTTGCTGTGCAATGTCGCGTAATTCCGTCCAAAATGGCGCCTCAAGCGAAATCGACGTGCGGTGCCCGTGCAACGTGACGGAGTGTTTCACGGGCCGCGCAGTCATGTCTCGCGCTTGTGACCTTCCAGATTGCGGGCAATCTGTTCGGCGCGGGCCTTAAGTGCTTCTTTTTGGGCCTTTGATTGGCCAAACTGTACAGAATTCTCATCCGCACGGACCTTGCGCGAAGTGCGGCCACGTTCCTTGCGGATTTTATTGAGGTTCAGGGGCGTTGTCATTTTGGTCCGATCATATTCTCCGGCCGCACAACGCGGTCAAAGGTCTCGTCGTCGACAAAGCCGAGGGCGATTGCCTCTTCCTTGAGGGTCGTGCCGTTTTTGTGGGCTGTCTTGGCCACTTTCGTTGCGTTGTCGTAGCCGATTTCAGGCGCCAGAGCCGTAACCAGCATCAGCGACTCGCGCATGAGTTTTTCAATTCGTACAGGGTCAGCTTTGAGATCAACAACCAGATTGTCGGTGAAGGTAGAGGCCGCATCGCCCAAAAGCTGCATGGATTGCAGAACGTTATAGGCCATCATGGGTTTGTATACGTTCAGTTCAAAATGCCCTTGCGAGCCTGCGAAACCTACGGCGGCATCGTTGCCAAAGACATGCGCACAGACTTGCGTAAGTGCTTCGCACTGTGTCGGGTTCACTTTGCCAGGCATGATCGACGAGCCGGGCTCGTTCTCGGGCAGGATCAACTCGCCCAAGCCGCAGCGCGGGCCAGAGCCAAGCAGGCGGATGTCGTTCGCGATTTTGAACAGGGACGCCGCGACTGTTTTTAGGTGGCCGGAGATTTCGACCATTGCGTCATGTGCGGCTAAGGCCTCGAACTTGTTCGGTGCGGTGACGAAAGGCAGGTCAGAGATGCGGGCCATGTTCGCAGCAACAGTTTCGGACCAACCGACTTTTGTGTTCAAGCCAGTGCCGACAGCGGTGCCGCCTTGGGCCAGCTCATAAATGTGGCCAAGGCCGTCCTCGACGCGTTTGATGCTCATAGCAACTTGGTGGGTGTAGCCAGAGAATTCTTGGCTGAGCGTTAGCGGTGTCGCATCCTGCGTGTGCGTGCGGCCAATCTTAATGATACCGTCAAATTCTTCGACCTTCGCCTGCATTGCTGCATGCAGTTTGCGCAAACCGGGCAGCAGCACATCATGGGCCGTGCGCGCGGTGGCGATATGCATGGCGGTCGGGAAAGTGTCGTTGGACGATTGTCCCATGTTGCAGTGGTCATTGGGGTGCACTGGATCCTTGGAGCCGATAACACCGCCCATGATTTCGATCGCGCGGTTGGCGATGACCTCATTGGCGTTCATGTTCGATTGCGTGCCTGAACCTGTCTGCCAGACGACCAGCGGGAAGTTATCGTCGAACTTGCCTGAGGCCACTTCGGACGCCGCTTCAACGATTGCTTTGCCGCGCGCGTCGTCAAGGGAGCCTTGCGCCATGTTCGCCTCTGCGCAGGCCTGCTTGATCACGCCAAGGGCGCGCACGATGGCGATGGGCTGCTTTTCCCAGCCGATGGGGAAGTTAATGATCGAGCGCTGCGTTTGCGCGCCCCAGTATTTATCCGCAGGCACTTCCAATGGGCCAAAGCTGTCGGTCTCGGTACGGGTGTTGGCCATTGGGGGCGCTCCTCGGAAAATGCAGTGTTTAATTATATCAACGGCTGTCTAGCGGGTGCGCGGACCCTGCGCTAGCTCAAGACTTGCGAAAACTGTCGAGAGATACGATTTCTGCCGCTTTGGTGGGAGCTTCTTCTACCTCAAGCTCGGATTCTTCCGTCTGGGACAGGGCCTCTTCGTCGTTCTCGGTCTGCTGCTTGGCGTCTTCATCTTTTTGCTCGAACCGCAGACCAAACTCGACTGAGGGATCCACAAAGGTGCGGATCGCATCGTAGGGGACATAAAGCGGTTCCGGTGCGTCGCCGAAATTGAGCGTAATCGAAAAGCCGTCCTCGGTCACGTCGAGCCCGTCATACCAGTGCTGCATCACCACCGTCATCTCGTCGGGATAGCGATCCGACAGCCAATCGGCCAGCTCCGCATCGGGGTGCGAGGTGTCAAATGTGATGAAAAAGTGATGCGCGCCGGGCAACCCGTTGTCTTTCACGTCCAGCAGGACGTTGCGGATCAGGCTGCGCATGGCATTATGCATGAGATTGCCATAGTCGATGGTGTCGCTCATGTCAGATCCCTCAGGTGTTAGTCCGTTTCATCCATCATAGGCGATTCCGAACGGGATAAAAGGGGCGAGATTACAGCAGCCCAAGGCCGAGCGCGCAGATGCCTAGCGCGGCCATCGTTGGCACGAAACCGACCTTGAGATAGAGCATCATAAAGGCGGCCAATGCTGTCAGGCCGGCGGCGGTTGGATTGAAGCTTGACCAATCGGGCAGGGGCAGGGCGAGGATCTGTGGATCAACCACTTTGGCAAATATGACATGGATCGCAAACCAGAGGGTGAGGTTCGCGATAACCCCTACCACAGCGGCGGTAATTGCCGTTAGTCCCCCCGAGAGGCGCGGTTGCGCGCTGATCCTCTCCAGATAGGGGCCCGCGAGAAATATCCATAAAAAGCAGGGCGTGAACGTAACCCAAAGTGCGAGCAACCCCGCAGCGATGGCACCGCTGAGGCCGGATTGGGCAAAGCCCGCGAGTAGGGCCACGAATTGGGTCACGAGGATCAAGGGGCCGGGTGTTGTCTCTGCCAGCCCTAGCGCGTCGATCATTTGCTCGGTGGTGATCCAGCCGAGATCAGTCACTACGGTTTGGGTCATATAGCCTAAGACAGCGTAGGCACCGCCAAAGGTCACGATGGCCAGCTTGGAAAAGAACAGCCCGAGTTGCAGTAGAAACGCAGCATCCAGCGCCCAAAGGAAGATCAATGGGGCCGCCCATAAAGAGGCCCAAATCGCTATTGTGCGTAAAGGCGCCGCGTTCTGCGGGACAGGGGCGTCTTGCGGCGCCACGTCGTCTACGCGCCACATGCCCCAGAGCCCCGCAGCGATGATGATCAAGGGGAAGGGCACGCCGAAGACGAACAATCCCAGGAACGACAACAAGGCCAGCACCCACCCTTGGGTGCCGATGAGCGCCTTGCCTGCCACTTTGCGCAAGGCTTGGAACACTACGACAATCACCGCTGCTTTGATCCCGAGGAACGCGGCCTGAACAAGGGGAAGCTGACCGAAGTTGGCATAAAGCAAAGCGAGCAGGGCGATCACGATGGCACCGGGGATTACGAAGAGCAGACCCGCCAGCAGACCACCCCATGTTCCGCGCAACCGCCAGCCTGCATAGGTTGCTAGTTGCATCGCTTCGGGGCCGGGCAACAACATGCACAGGCTCAGCGCGCGCAGGTAGGCTTGCTCGGAGAGCCAGTCGCGGGTCTCCACTAATTCGCGGTGCATAAGTGCGATTTGCGCCGCAGGGCCACCGAAGGATAGCATTCCGATACGGCCAAAAACGCGGGTCATCTCCCGCCAGCTTGGTGCGCTCATGACTTGCGCTCCGCTGGCCAATCGTGGCCTTCATCCTGACCATCGCGCGCCCAGCGGTAGAGTGCATCATAGAGCGCCATGCCTGCGTCAAGCTGCGCCTCATCCGAGCGGTATTGCCGCGACAAGCCGACAGAGAGAGCCAGCAGCCCTGCGGCTTGCGGCGCAAGGTGATGCGTGTTGGTGTCTGCGGCGCGAATGACCGTCGCCAGCCGCAACAGGGCAGGTGTTTTCAGGCCAAATTCGCTCAGCATGGTGTCAAAGGTACATGCGTCGCCGCGGTGCGACCAAAACACGCCCTCAATATCAAATGGCGTGGCGCCGTAGCGCTCAGCTACGCCCTCTACTTCGGTGGGGGACACAAACAGCACCCGCGCATTGGCATCGACAAAGCGGCGGATGAGCCATGGGCACGCAATCCGGTCAATCTTGGGGCGGTGACGGGTGACCCAAAGGGTTGCACCATCGACCAGCGGCGGAATGGCGGCTGCGGTGACGCGGGGTGCCCCGTCGTGGTCTCGCCATGCATAATTGCCACCCTGAAGGTATTCAACTTGCAAACCGTCACAGCGTAGGCGCGCAGCCAGCCCTTGGCTCAACTTGATCCCTCGTTGGCACGTTACCACACAGGCACGACCCGCGAGGCGCAGCTTCAGCCCTTCGATATCGGTGTGCGGGTGGCGAAACGCGCCGGGAATCAGAAAGGGGTCATCGTTAAAATCAGGGTCTATTGAGATATCGGCGATCACAGGTGCATCAGGCAAACCAATGCGGCGGAGCAGTTGTGGAACGGTGATTTCATTCGGGGCAGCCATAGCATGCGTCCTTTTAATTGGGAAACATGCGAACCTCTGGCTGGCGCCTCACGGGGCGTTCGCAGAATACTCCCCATTCCAAATCAATGACATGTCGCAAGATTTAGGTCAATGCAGGCTTCTAACAGTCAGATTGGCCTCGGCCTTGCTGGACAGCCAGTGTGTGACGGTGCGCCAGAGTTTATGTGGGAATGATGCGATCCGCACGCTGCTCAGCGACGATGGCTTCGCTTAGACATACACAATCGTGAGTAACAACAGTCGCCAGTTGGCCAAATATCGGCCCATTCGCGCTGCCGTCACGATGAAAATAAGTGGTGGGGGAATAAAGTGCAGGTTTCTGTTGCCAGGTACCTGCGAACCCCGCCTTAGGTCGCTAAACGTAAGGACTTAGGTTTCAATAGTCCCGGTCGCTTACGCGGCCATCGCCATTGGAGCACGATTGTCATTTGCAATTGTACAGTTTTCGCCGATAACGGTGGCAGACAGCCGAAGTAAAGCTTACCCCTTTAGACGTTCGTCGATCCTATTTCGACCCCATGATCCTCAAATGAAGGATGTTTGGTGGAGTCGTCGGGTACCGCCCCCGAGTCCGAACCGTTTATTACGAGCGCGTTTATACCCATAGTCCCGAAGGACATCTTACAGATAGAAGCATTGCCGCTCCTTTTCAAGGGGCTAGAGTTTGATGGAGAGGGCGCAGTTCTTAGGAATTGGATAGCCTTGATATTCTGTGGGGCTTTGATCTAGGCGAAAATTTACATTAGGTTTGCAGCAAAAACAATTGATATATATCAAGATTTATTCTTAAATACGCTGCGCGCAAGTGTTTGCGTCTCTTGTTCAAGCGCGCGGAGCCCTTCGCTCACCTCAACGCCATCTTGCGCCTCTACTGCGCTGGCAATCCGTTCGTGCAGTGCGACGATTCGTGCGCGGTCACGGGCGGAGAATGTGATCATGTTCATCAATGGCTGCATCGCCTCAACCGCCCCTGCCAGCTGATACGACAGCACCGGATTATCGGCACCATCCACCAAAGCGCGGTGGAAGGTCACATCGGACGCGCAGAAGGCTTCATCTGTTAAGCCCGGTTGGCTCTGGCGGTGAATTTCAGCGCGCATCGCTGCGAGGTTGTCAGCACTGCATCGCTGCGCACTTAACTCGGCACAAGACCGTTCCAGCGCGAACCGCGCCTCGCATGCCGTCTCGAAACTCACGTCGTTCATCGACAACAGCAGCGTCGAGGTTGTGATCTGTTGGGCGTATGCGTCAGGAAAGCTGAGGCGGTTCACAAAGGCTCCGCCCGTGGCCCCACGCTGGGTGCGGATCAGCGATTGCGCGGCGAGGCGTTTAAGCGCCTCGCGCACGGTCGGACGGGAGACATCGAACTGGTCTGACAGCTCCGCCTCGGACGGCAGGCGTGCATCTACGATCAGCCGACCCGATATGATCTCGTCGCGGATGGCCGTGGCGATTTGAGCCGACAGGTCGGCAGAGCTTTTTGGATCAATTTTCATATGTCAGACAATTACCATTTGGCAAAACTTTAATTGTCTGACATTAAATTTGCAATGACTGATCAAGATCGGATTCGGGGCATGCCTCATCTTTTACGCTCGACACTATGGCTGGCCTTTTTTGGCCTGATCCTTGTGTCGTGGTGGATGATGGTCAGCATGAGTACCTCAATGGGTCTTGATGTGCTGGGCCGTCCTGACGCCATGGGCGAGATGATGCGGCGGATGGACCCGCGCATGGATATGCAGATGCCGATGGCAGAATTCTGGCCGTTGGCCTTCATGTGGGCCGCGATGATGGCCGCAATGATGCTGCCAACGCTTGTGCCCACGCTGCGCGCCTATGAAGACCTGATGGTCAGTGCCAACGGCACGCGGGCAGGGTGGCTTGGTGTGATCCTTGGGTATTTCGTTGTTTGGGTAGGCTTTGCCCTGCTGCTGGCAGGCGTACAACTGGCGCTGCTGTTTGGCGGCGTGATTGACATGCTGGGGATCGCAACGTCGCGCTGGTTCGCCGCCGCATTGTTGCTGGCTGTGGGGCTGTACCAGTTCACCCGCGCCAAGGAGATTTGCCACGGCGTCTGCCACAGCCCTGGGATGTACTTCCTTGGCCATTGGAAGACCGGATTTCGGGGCGGAGCGCGCATGGGGCTTGGCCTTGGTGCGTTCTGCGTTGGCTGCTGCTGGGGCTTTATGGCGCTGGGGTTCACGGGCGGCGTGATGAACCTTGCGTGGATGGGCCTCGCCACGTTTTTCATGGTGCTGGAAAAGCTACCTCAGGTCGGACACTACATTACGAAACCAATGGGCGTTGCCCTGATCCTCGGCGCGGGTGTCGTGGCAGGCTGGCCTATTATCTTGGGAGGATAAGATGGGAAATAGAGAAATGACGCCTGCGAACTGGGCGATCAAGGGAGAGCTGTTCTTGAACTGCTCGTGCGAACTGTTCTGCCCCTGTGTGATCAGCCTTGGTGCGCATCCCCCCACGGAGGGGCACTGTCACGCGTGGATGGCCATTGCCATTGATGAGGGCAACTATGAGGGCGAAGATCTGAGCGGTCTGAACGTAGGGCTTTTGGTCGATATTCCGGGCCGGATGGGTGAGGGCAACTGGCGCGTGGGCGCATATGTGGACGAGCGTGCCTCGGACGCGGCCTACAACGGTATTCTGCAAATCTTCTCTGGTGCTGCGGGCGGCACAACGGGTTTGTTCACCATGCTGGTGTCCGAAATTATCGGGGCAGAGCGTGCGCCTGTGGAGATCATCCGCGATGGCAAGAAGCGTGCCATCAAGATCGGTCGTAAGATCAGCGGCGAGATCGAGATGATCGACGGAGCGACGCCAGACCATCCGGTGATGATCTCCAATTCCAAATACTGGATGGGGCCTGATATTATCGCGGCTGTCGGTGTGAAGTCCAAGGTGCGCGATTATGGCCGCGTCTGGGATTTCGGTGGAAAGTCAGCCGAGATTTGCCCGATCGATTGGAAGGGTGCGGCGTGATCCAAAAGGAATACGTCCTGCAAATGGCGCGCTATAACACGTGGCAAAACAGTCAGTTGCGGGATATTGTCCGTCAGATGGACGAGGCGGACCTTGTGGCCGAACGGGGGGCATTCTTTGGCTCTGTGTTTGCCACGCTCAACCATGTGCTTTGGGGTGATACCATTTGGATGAGCCGTTGGTGCAGCGATGTATCCAGCCCGGTAGGTGGTCCTGAGCACACGCGTCTATGCGCTACTGCGGGAGATTGGGACGCTGCACGTTTTCGCATGGACGGGCGCATCCGCATCTGGGCGCAAACCCTTTCAAACGTGGACCTTTGCGGCACCGAGGAATGGTATTCAGCCGCTGTGGGGCAAACCATGCGCCAGCCAAGGTCTCTGTGTGTGATGCACATGTTCAACCACCAGACACACCACCGCGGGCAGATCAGTCAAATGCTTTCAGAGCTTGGCATTGATCCGCCCGTTTCAGATATTGTTTTTATGCCGGAGGACGCCTGATGGCGCTAATTTCACAAACGCGGCGCCTGCGCCGTACGCCGTTCTCGGACGGTGTCGAGGCGGCGGGGGTTTCAGCCTATACGGTCTATAACCGTATGTTGCTTCCCACGATCTTCAAAAGCGTCGAGGAGGATTATCATCACCTCAAGAACGCCGTCCAAATTTGGGATGTCTCGGCAGAGCGGCAGGTAGAGTTGCGTGGGCCGGATGCCGCACGCCTGATGCAGATGCTCACGCCGCGTGATTTGCGCGGTATGATACCCGGACGCTGCTTTTATGTGCCGATTGTGGACGAAACGGGTGGCATGCTTAACGATCCGGTGTGCGTGAAGCTGGCTGAAGACCGCTGGTGGATTTCCATTGCCGACAGTGATTTGCTGTTGTGGGTTAAGGGGATTGCCAATGGGTACCGTCTCGATGTGCTGATCGACGAGCCGGACATCAGCCCGCTGGCCGTGCAAGGTCCAAAGGCGGATGATCTGATGGCAAACATCTTTGGCGATGCCGTGCGCGATATCCGGTTCTTCCGCTTTGGTATGTTTGATTTTCAGGGCCGTTCCATGGCGGTGGCGCGTTCTGGATACTCCAAGCAGGGCGGTTTCGAAATTTACGTGGATGGCACCGAGATGGGCATGCCGATCTGGAATGCGCTGATGGAGGCGGGCAAGGATATGGATGTGCGCGCCGGCTGCCCCAACGGGATCGAGCGTATCGAGAGCGGTTTACTCAGTTATGGCAATGACATGACGGATGATAACACACCCCATGAATGTGGATTGGGGAGGTTTTGTGATACGCAAACGGCGATTGGGTGCATTGGCCGTGATGCACTTTTGCGGGTTGCCAAAGAAGGACCTGTCCAGCAGGTGCGTGCCATCGACATCGCAGGGGGTAAGACACCGCCCTGTGATCGTGTTTGGCCGCTGATGGCGGGGGCCAAGCGTGTGGGACAGGTGACATCTGCGGCGTGGTCGCCCGACTTTAACACCAATGTCGCTATGGGTATGGTGCGGATGACCCATTGGGACGAAGGGACCGACCTTGAGGTGATAACGCCAGATGGCGCACGCGCCTGCGTGGTGCATGAGGCATTTTGGGCCTGAGGGCGTTTAGAATACCGGACCGGGGCCAGCCCTGAAAGCCGGAATATATAGAGCTAGAAAAAATGAGGGCAGTATGCCCCGAAGGAGAGATAGATGTTTAATGCGTTGATTGTGAACAAGGACGACGAGGGCAAGACCTCAGCTGCGATTACCCAGATTTCCGAGGATCAGCTTCCTGAGGGTGAAGTGCTGGTGGCGGTCGAATATACGACCGTAAACTACAAAGATGGTCTATGCATGAGCCCCGGTGGCGGCGGTCTTGTGCGCAACTATCCGCATGTGCCCGGTATCGACTTCTCGGGCACTGTCGAGGCGTCCTCCGATGCGCGCTATAAAGCGGGGGATAAGGTTGTCCTCACAGGCTGGCGCGTGGGTGAGGCCCATTGGGGCGGCTACGCGCAAAAAGCGCGGGTAAAGGCGGACTGGTTGGTGCCACTGCCAGCGGGCCTTGATGCGCGCCAAGCCATGGCTGTGGGCACTGCCGGATTTACTTCGATGCTGTCTGTCATGGCGCTGGAAGATCACGGAATCAAATCGGGTCCGGTGTTGGTGACGGGTGCTGCTGGCGGTGTTGGTTCCGTTGCGGTTGCGATTTTGGCAGCTTTGGGCCACGAGGTTGCCGGTGTGACAGGGCGGCCCGAGACGGCGGATTATTTGAAGTCACTTGGGGCCACGCAAATCGTAGCGCGTGAAGAGATCAACGAAACTGTGAAACGCCCCCTCGAAGGCGAGACATGGGGAGGCTGTATTGATGCTGTCGGTGGCGCGATGCTGGCGCGGGTTCTGGGCCAGATGCAATACGGCGCATCTGTTGCGTCAGTTGGCCTGGCAGGGGGGGCTGGATTGCCTACGACGGTCATTCCATTCCTGCTGCGCGGTGTGAACCTGTTGGGCATTGATTCCGTCATGCAGCCCTATGACAACCGCCTGCGCGCGTGGAAGCGGATTGCAAAAGATCTGCCGATGGACAAGCTGGAGGCGATGGTGGTGCCTGCGAAAATGTCCGATCTGCCAAAGCTGACTGCGGATATCCTGAACGGTCAGGTTAAGGGCCGCGTTGTGGTCGACGTAAACGCGTAGACGCACTCGAGCGGGCAAACCCGCGCAAAAAAATGTTAAAAAGCTCTGAAGGTAACGCTTTGGGGCTTTTTGCATTTGACGAACGGGCAGCGTTGAATGATCGTAACACTATGAAGCTTGATATAGAATTTGTACGCAGCCAGTTTCCCGCATTTGCGGAACCTGTGTTGCAGGGGCAGGCGTTTTTCGAGAACGCTGGTGGATCATATACGTGCGGTGCGGTGGTGGACAGGCTCATGCGGTTCTACACCCAGCGCAAGGTGCAGCCCTACGCGCCCTATGCCGCAAGCACGCTGGGTGGTGAAGAGATGGACGAGGCGCGCACGCGGATGTCCGCGATCCTCGGGGTTGATCCCGACGAGCTGTCGTTCGGGCCATCCACGTCGCAGAATGTCTATGTATTGGCGCAGGCCTTTGGTCAGATGATGGAGACGGGTGAGGCTATTATCGTGACCAATCAGGACCATGAGGCCAACACTGGCCCGTGGCGCAGGTTGGCCGAGCGCGGCATCGAGGTGCGTGAATGGCAGATTGACCCCGAAACTGGTCATTTAAACCCTGACGACCTTGAGAATCTGTTGGATGACAAGGTCCGGCTGGTCTGTTTCCCGCATTGCTCGAATGTGGTGGGGGAGATCAATCCGGTGACTGAAATCACTGCATTAGCTCATGCGGCGGGGGCGTTTGTCTGTGTGGACGGGGTGTCTTATGCGCCACATGGATTTGTGGATGTCGGTGCCTTGGGGCCGGATATCTATATGTTTTCGGCCTATAAAACCTACGGTCCGCATCAGGGGCTGATGGTTGTGCGCCGTGCGCTGGCCGAATTGCTCCCCAATCAGGGCCATTTTTTCAACGGTGGCACCTTGTACAAGCGGTTTACCCCTGCGGGGCCAGACCATGCGCAGGTCGCGGCATGTGCCGGAATGGCAGACTATGTGGATGCGCTTTATGCCCATCATGGCGGCGGCGATGCAGATGGTGCTGCGCGCGGGGCCTTTGTCCATGATCTGATGCGTGATCACGAGACGGGTCTGCTACAACAACTGCTGGATGCGGTGAAATCGCGCAACTCGGTTCGGTTGATCGGGTCTGACAGCGCAAAGGGACGTGCGCCGACTGTCGCACTTGCGCTCAACCGCGCGGGCGAAGGCGTGGCGGAAGAGTTGGCAGCAAAAGGCGTCATGGCGGGCGGGGGTGATTTCTACGCCGTGCGCGCGCTTGAGGCGATGGGCGTTGATGCTGACAAGGGCGTTTTGCGGCTCAGTTTCACGCATTATACGACACAGGCGGAAATAGATCAGCTTTTGACCGCTTTAGACGACGTTTTATGAGACCTTTGCCTTGATCCATCCGTGACTGCCCTAAATCGTTATCTGATGATGAATAAAGGTGGACCCGTTGAGCGAGACTTCTCCCATTCTGATATGGCTGCGCCGTGATCTGCGGCTGAGCGACCATCCCGCCCTGCATGCTGCCTGTGCCACGGGACGCCCCGTGATCCCTGTGTTTATCCTTGATGCGCAATTTGACGCGCTTGCCGCCGCGCCCAAGTTCCGCATGGGGCTGGGGATTGAACACCACGGGCAGGCGCTGCTTGATGCCGGCAGCCGTCTTATCCTGCGGCGTCACGAGAGCGCGCTTGAGGCCTTAAAGGCACTCATTGAGGAGACTGGTGCGGGTGCCGTCTATTGGACGCGTCAGTACGATCCCGATGCCGTGGCCCGGGACAGTGAAGTAAAAGCTGCGCTTAAGGAGCAAGGGCTCGAGGCGAAATCCTTTGGGGGGCATTTGATGTTCGAGCCATGGACCGTCGAGACCAAAACAGGTGGGTACTATAAGGTCTACACACCGTTCTGGCGCAATGTGAAAGAACGCGACGTCGAGGCGCCCCTCAAAGCACCGACCGAGATCAGAGCGCCTGACAACTGGCCCGCTTCCGACGATTTGGCTGACTGGGGTATGGACGCAACCATGAAACGGGGTGCTGATGTGGTACGCCCCTTTGTGCAGCTTGGCGAGAAGGCAGCACAATTGCGGTTGGGCGCATTTCTGGCGCATAAAGTTGCGGATTATAATACAACCCGCGATCTGCCGGGGGTTGATGGAACGTCTAACCTCAGTGAAAACCTCGCTTTAGGAGAGATCAGCCCGCACCAATGCTGGCACGCCGGACACCGCGCGTTGCAAGAGGGAAAGGCGGGGGCGGAGACATTCCTCAAAGAGCTGGTCTGGCGCGAGTTTGCCTACCACCTGATGCATCACACGCCCCGTATCCTTGACCGGAACTGGCGCGAGGAGTGGGAGGGGTTTAACTGGAACGAGGATGAGCACCGCGCCGAGGTGAAGGCATGGAAGCAGGGCCGCACAGGTATCCCGTTTGTCGATGCTGCCATGCGCGAGATGTATGTGACGGGGCGGATGCACAACCGGGGGCGGATGATCGTGGCCAGCTACCTCACCAAACATCTGCTATGCCACTGGCGTATCGGGCAAAAGTGGTTTGAGGAGTGCCTGATTGATTGGGACCCCGCATCCAATGCGATGGGCTGGCAATGGTCCGCCGGCTCCGGCCCGGACGCCACACCGTATTTTCGGGTGTTCAATCCTGTGACGCAGCTCGATAAATTCGACAAGAACCGCGACTACGCGGGCCGCTGGATTGCGGAGGGGCACAGCAAACCCCATGAGGATGCCCTCGCGTTTTTTGAGGCCATTCCGCGCCAATGGAATATGACGCCGAACGATACGTATCCGGAGCCGGTGGTTGATGTTGGCGACGGGCGCAAGCGCGCGCTTGATGCTTATGCAAACAAGAGCTTCTAGCGGTTTAGTATCGCAGTTTTGTTAGGTGAATTAATAGCTAAGCCGACGAGTAGGGACATTTAATGATTTTAACGACAACCGAAGGGCAGGCCGACCTACCACGCTATTTCGCGCGCGTTTTAGGTATGGCGTCCTCATTGCGCTATGGTCGCATTGACTTCGTGCTGCCGGACGGGCGACGTTTTCGGGCAGAGGGTCAGAACCCCGGACCCGTGGCCGAGCTGCATGTTCATAATACCGATTTGTTTGCGCGCCTGATCCGCGAGGGTGACCTTGGTTTTTGCGATGCCTACCTCGATGACTGGTGGAGCACGCCTGATTTACAGGCGTTCATGGATTTCATCCACGCCGATAATGAGGACATCTACGACGGCTTTCCGGGCATGGGTCTTGTGCGGCGGTACGAGCAACTGCGCTTTTGGCTTCAGCGCAATTCAAAAGACCAAGCCCGCAAAAACATATCCTACCACTATGATTTGGGGAATGATTTTTACGGCCTTTGGCTCGATGACACCATGAGCTATTCGAGTGCGATATTTACGGACCCACAGCAAAGCATGGAAGCGGCGCAGATCGAAAAGTACAAGTCGATGGTGGATGAAATGGGCGTGCAAGAGGGCGATCATGTATTGGAGATCGGCTGTGGCTGGGGCGGGTTTGCCGAATATGCTGCAGCGGAGCGTGGCTTGCAGGTGACGTGTCTCACAATCAGCGAAGAGCAGTTTAATTATGCCGTGGAGCGCATTGAAAAGGCAGGTTTATCCGATAAAGTGACATTCAAGCTGCAAGATTACCGCGATGAAAAAGGCCTTTATGACGGCATCGCCAGCATCGAGATGTTCGAGGCTGTGGGCGAGCAGTATTGGGCGACCTACTTTGAGACGGTGCGCGAGCGGCTCAAGCCGGGTAAGACTGCGACATTCCAGATCATCACAGTCGCGCACCGCCGTTGGAAGGTTTACAAACGCGGCGTTGATTTCATCCAGAAATACATCTTTCCGGGGGGTATGTTGCCCAGTCCGATCGTTTTGCGCGAACAGATCGAGAAGGCAGGATTGGCCGTCGAGAAGTCGGTTGAGTTTGGCAAAAGCTATGACATCACGCTGCGCCGCTGGCACGAGACTTTCAATCAGAAGTGGGATCAAATCGCTGCCATGGGCTTTGATGAGCGGTTTAAACGGATGTGGAATTTTTACCTCACTTCTTGCGCAGCGACATTTGACAGTGGAAATTGTGA
>CBDTVN010000060.1:0-16762 GCA_965364195.1 uncultured Sulfitobacter sp.
GGTCACCTGCAGGCAGAATGGTGAGCTCGTCAGTAATATGGGCAGTTTTATCGATCTCTTCCAATATCCAGTCGCGGAACGCGGCGATTTGGGGGCGCGTTTCCATCCCCTTGAGGCACAGAAAGCTAAAGCGTGCACCGGTTGCCAGCGCGGTGGGGAAGGGGGCAACCAACCGCCCCTCTGCGATGTCTTTGATCACCAGCGCGCGGCGGCCCATCACCACGCCCACCCCTGCTAATGCCGCATCGATTGCATGGTCGGATTGTGAGAAGCGTGGGCCGTGTGTTGGGGTGAATGGTGCGTTTAGGGCGGTAAACCATTCTGGCCAACCGACAGGTGTTTTCAGAAAGTTGATCGAATCGTCAAAAATTAATGGCGCATCACGCAAGCTCTCAACCGTTTGAAACTGCGCGGCGAGGGTGGGTGTCATCACTGGCATGACCCATTCCTCCGCAAGTGGGAGCGCATAAAGATCGGGTGAAGGGGTTGTGCCAAAGCGGATCGCGACATCAACATTGTCCCGCATCAAATCCATCCGCGACAATGACGCGGCAAAGCGTAACTCGACATCGGGATGTGCTTGGGCGAACTCATAAAGGCGCGGAGCCAGCCATTTGGCTGTGAACGCCGGGCCCGCAGTGACGGTCAGGGTTTGGGTGTCCTGCGTGCGCAGCGCCGCCCGCCATGCCGTTGCAAGAGTCTGGAAGCCCTCGGCTGCGCCTTGCGACAATGCGGTACCAGCCTCAGTTAGCTCGACCGCCCGGTTCAGGCGGCGAAAGAGTGGCGCGCCCAAATGCTCTTCAAGAGATTTGATCTGAAACGAAAGCGCGGCAGGGGTAACACTCAGCTCAGCCGCAGCTTGGGCAAAGGACATATGTCGGGCGGCGGCATCAAAGGCGCGCAGAGCCGTGAGAGGAGGGAGGCGGTTAGGCATATTCAGTTAAGTACAATTTAACTGAAGGTTTGAAAAGTCTCGTTTGTCAGCAACGTTTGGGATGCCCATATTGGGATCAAGAAAGACACATTGATCCGAGCCGGATCGCTTAGAGGAGCTAGATTATGTTTGAAGCAACAACAAACCCCGCCGCCCGCGCCGCAATGAACACCGCCCATGCAGCGCGTGGCCGCATGATGGCTGATTTTTTCTCATGGCTGCGCGCGCCAATGCGCGGCTAAGGTTTTCCGCTGGCGGTATGCATGCCGCCTTACGGGAATGACGCGGGGCCGGTGGATCACTCCACCGGCCCCGTTTCGCATGATGTAACGTTGGCAGTTAAACGAAGAACTGTGCACCGTTCGCTGAGATTGTAGACCCGTTGATAAAGCCCGCATCATCAGACACAAGAAAGGACACTGCGCGTGCGATTTCTTCAGGCTCCCCCAAGCGGCCCGCAGGAATCTGAGCAATGATGCTCTCGCGAACCTTCTCCGGTACCGCCATTACCATATCTGTACCGATATAGCCGGGGCAGATTGCGTTGGCGGTGATGTTGGCGCGTGCGCCCTCTTGGGCCAGGGATTTCACGATGCCCAGATCGCCGGCTTTTGTCGCGGCGTAGTTCACTTGAGCGAACTGGCCTTTCTGACCGTTGATCGAAGAAATGACTACGATGCGGCCGAACTTACGCTCTCGCATTCCAGGCCAGATCGGGTGAATGGTGTTGAACACGCCGGTCAGGTTGGTGTCGATCACCTCTTTCCACTGCTGGGGGGTCATCTTGTGGAAGGGTGCATCGCGGGTGATTCCGGCATTCGCCACAACCACTTCGACAGGGCCGAAGTCTGCTTCGACCTGTGCGATGCCCTCTTTCGAGCTGTCGTAGTCCGCGACATTCCATTTGTATGTCTTGATGCCGGTTTCTGCGGTGAACGCGGCTGCGGCTTCATCGTTGCCTGCATAAGTTGCGGCAACCGTATAGCCTTTTTCTTTCAGCTCTTTGGAAATGGCAGCGCCGATTCCGCGGCTGCCTCCGGTAACAAGTGCGACACGCGACATATGATTCTCCCAAAAGTAATGTTGTTGCTACGATATGCGTAGGCGCGCAATTATCTTGCGCGCCTGATTGGGTTTAGGGGCGTTCGAGGCACATGGCAACACCCATGCCGCCACCGATGCACAAAGTCGCCAGACCTTTTTTCGCGCCGCGACGCTTCATCTCGAACAACAGCGTGTTCAGAACGCGCGCCCCGGATGCGCCGATGGGGTGACCGATCGCGATCGCGCCACCGTTGACGTTTACGATTGCTGGATCCCAACCCATTTCTTTGTTCACAGCGCAGGCTTGGGCGGCAAAGGCTTCATTGGCCTCGATAAGCTCCAGATCGGAGGCGCTCCAGCCCGCTTTTTCCAGCGCTTTGCGGGAGGCATAGATTGGGCCTGCGCCCATAATTGAAGGATCAAGACCCGCTGTGGCGTAAGAGGCGATACGGGCCAGTGGTTCAATTCCGCGCTTTTCTGCGTTCTCGGCGCTCATCAACAGAGCACCGGCGGCACCGTCGTTCAAGCCTGATGCGTTGGCAGCAGTAACCGAGCCGTCCTTGGCAAATGCGGGGCGCAGTTTTGCCATGGAGTCCATTGTAGCACCGTGTCGGATGTACTCATCGGCATCTACGATGGTGTCACCCTTGCGGCCCGGTACTGTGAAGGCGAAAATCTCGTCTTTGAAACGGCCTTCCTTCTGGGCTGCTTCGGCCTTGTTTTGAGAAGCGACTGCAAATTCATCTTGCTGCTCGCGGGTGATTTCCCATTTGCCCGCGACATTCTCCGCAGTTTGACCCATGTGGTAGCCGTTGAACGCGTCCCACAAGCCGTCTTTGATCATCGTGTCGATGAGCTTCATATCGCCCATCTTCTGGCCTGCACGCATGTTTTGCGCGTGCGGTGACATGGTCATGTTTTCCTGACCGCCTGCCGCGACGATATCGGCATCGCCCAGCTGAATGTGCTGTGCAGCAAGGGCCACGGCGCGTAGGCCGGAACCGCAGACCTGATTGATGGACCATGCGGAGGATTCGATGGGCAGCCCTGCATTCACATGTGCTTGGCGCGCGGGGTTTTGGCCCTGCGCAGCGGTGAGGACTTGACCCAGGATCGTCTCGGATACCTCGGCGGCGTCGACACCGGCGCGTGAAACGATTTCTTTTAGCATGGCAGAGCCCAGATCATGGGCAGGCGTATTGGCGAATGAGCCACCAAAGCTGCCGACGGCAGTGCGGGCAGCGGAGGCGATAACAACATTGGTCATGGAATGCGGTCCTCTTGATATGACACGAGGGTGGGGGATATCATCGACGAAACGCGTGGATCGCGCCATCTTTCCCCACCATGTCAACAAGGTTATCCCATGGTGCAGCCTACAGCAAGAACACCGATAGGTTCAGATCAGGCGCGCTGTTGGTCGTCTTTGCTACGAAGCCAGTCTGGCTGGGTTGTGGGGGCCGCAAAATAGTAGCCCTGCAAGCAATCAATGCCGATCTGTTGAGCCACCAATGCATCCTCATGAGATTCGATGGATTCGGCGACGGTCAGCATGTCAAATTCATTTGAAATTGCAAAAAGCGCACGCACCACGGCTTGGTTGTCTGGGTTGCGCGCGATGCCACGCATGAACTGCCCATCGATTTTTAGAATATCAAAATCAAAGTCCTTGAAATACCGGATCGCCATCTGCCCTGATCCGAAATTATCCATGGCAAAACAGATGCCTTTAGGCTGCAACCGTTGCATGAAATCTATCACGAGCTCCGGCACCAGCATTGCTGAACTCTCTGATATCTCAAGAATAAGCCGCTCTCCCAAAGCGGGGGAGGTGGTCAGGAACCGGTTGAGACAATTCATCCAAGGCCGGTAGCCGATAGAGCGCGCTGACATATTGATCGACAGGCGAAGGGTTGGATTGCGCTTGAGACTGTTAAGCCCGTGGCGCAGCGCAAGAACATCAATCTCGCGTCCTGTTTCGCTGTCTTCTATCTTCCCCATAAACTCACCCGCAGGAATGACACGCCCGGTGGCATCCAGCACACGGATCAACCCCTCGTAAAATCCGACCTGCCCTAATGCATCGCTGCGCATGATCGGCTGAAACGCAAGAAGCGTTTGATTATGTGCAATCGCCTCCTTCACCGTTTCCATCGTTCCCTGCGCGTGTTTTGTGACCGCAAAATCAAGCGGGCTGAGCGTGCCACGGTGCTGGGGGGGCTGCTTGCGTTTTTGCATGCCGTTCATCGGGGCGTCCTTTGTCTTGTGCGTACGTCTTGCGGAGGTTTGTGATGACATTGCGTGGCAGCGCCTAAAAAGGTGTTAAATCTCCAATTTTGTGGCAAACATAATGAAGCAGAATTTAACGAATAGGGGGCCGGACATGACGCGGTGCGAATGGGCAGGGCCTGAAGATATCTACATCAATTATCACGATACTGAATGGGGCGTGCCGGAGTATGACAGCCGCGCACTGTGGGAAAAGCTGATCTTGGACGGGTTTCAAGCGGGGCTGAGCTGGATCACCATTTTGAAAAAGCGTGACGCCTTTCGCGAGGCATTCGAGGGCTTTGATCCGCATGTAATTGCGCAGTGGGGCGAGGAAGATGTGCAGCGTCTGCTGGGCAATGCCGGCATCATTCGTCACCGAGGAAAGATAGAGGCGACTATCACCAACGCACAAGCATGGCTGCGGATGGAAGAGCAGCAGGGCTTTGACACCTTTATGTGGAACTACGTTGGCGGTGCGCCGCTGCAAAACCGGTTTGAGGCACAATCGGATGTGCCGCCTAAGACTGCGTTGTCCGAACAGGTTTCGAAGGATTTGAAAAAGGCGGGGTTCAAGTTCTGCGGCCCCACGATTGTATATGCGTGGATGGAAGCTTGTGGGCTGGTCAATGATCACTTGGTCGGATGCCACAGGCATGACATCTGCGCTGCCACTTTAAAGAGTTGATGTAGGTCAATGTACAATACTCTCCTTCTGTTAGCCTGATGGTGCTTAGAACCTGAAAGGACACGAGATGTTTAAGAAAATTGTTGTCGGTATCGATGGCTCCGACACGTCTGCAACCGCCATGCGTATCGCCTGTGACCTTGCTGGAACGTACAAGGCGGAATTGCACTTGGTCCATACGCCTCAGCCCCAAACGGTTGCCTTTGCGATGGGCGCTGTTGCGAGTTACCATCTGGTGTCAACGATGCCGTCGCATAGCGAAGTCATGGAGGGCGGCGAGAAGATTTTGGATAAGGGCCGTGCCATAGCCAGTGAGTGCAACCAGCCGATCACGCAAACCCATATGGAAGTCGGCGATCCGGCCCGTCTGATCGTTGAGTGTGCAGAAGAAATTGGAGCTGATTTGATCGTGACGGGACGCCGCGGCTTGGGCAGCCTTGGTGCACTGGTGCAAGGAAGCACGTCTTCGAGCATCAACAAGCTGGCAAAATGCGCTTGTTTGTCCGTGGTGTAGTTTAGGTCTCTTTGGCACCGGCCCGATTCATCTTTTGGGTCGCGAAGTTGGTTGTCTTTCCTGTTGTGCGCTTGTGTGCATTGACTCCTCTTTGCGGAACATAGTATGGCCGCATCTGTTGGTGTTGGTGAGCCCTGCGAGGGGGTCTCTGTCGGAGTGAACACTCAGAGGACAACGCCCTTTACCGCCCTTTGTGGGCCACTTGAAGGAGAACAGCCGTGACTAAACGCACCGCTGCCAAGCACAAAATTGACCGCCGCATGGGCGAAAACATCTGGGGCCGTCCAAAATCCCCAGTAAATCGTCGTGAATATGGCCCCGGCCAGCACGGTCAGCGCCGTAAGGGCAAGATTTCCGACTTCGGTATCCAGTTGCGCGCCAAGCAGAAGCTCAAGGGCTACTACGGCGACCTGACCGAGAAGCAGTTCCGTCGCATCTACGGCGAAGCCGAGCGTGTAAAAGGCGATACAGGTGAAAACCTGATTGGTCTGCTCGAGCGTCGCCTTGACGCGGTTGTGTACCGTGCCAAGTTCGTGGCCACTGTATTTGCTGCACGCCAGTTCGTGAACCACCGCCACGTCCGCGTGAACGGCAAGCTCGTGAACATCCCCTCCTACCGCGTAAAAGAGGGTGACGTGATCGAAGTACGTGACCGTTCCAAGCAGATGGTCGCATTGATCGAAGCCACACAACTGGCCGAGCGTGATGTGCCTGACTACCTCGACGTGGACCACTCCAAGATGACAGCGACATTCACACGCACACCAGCGTTCGGCGATGTACCTTACCCTGTTGTTATGGAACCAAACCTCGTTGTGGAATTCTACGCGAAGAACTAATCTTCGCCGCCAACACGATACGATTTCAGATGCGCCCTGCTGGTTTACCGGCGGGGCGTTTTCTATTCGGCGCCTTACTGTAAGAGGACAGATGCGCGCGGATGCAATTCGCGGGTGGTTGTGCGGGTGTTCAGCCGCTAAAAGGGCTGCAACCAGCAAAGAGACCCGATATGACACAGATGATCACGCCCCAGCCCGGTATTATGGATATCGCCCTCTATCAGGGCGGTGCGTCTCATGTGGCAGGCCATGAAAATGCGCTCAAGCTCAGCTCGAACGAGAACCCGTTTGGGCCGTCCCCAGCGGCGACCAAAGCCTACGAGCAAGCGGGCCGTCACCTGCACCGCTACCCCAGCTCGGATCATGCAGAGCTGCGGGGTGCGATTGCGCAGGTCTACGCCCTTGACTCTGAACGCATTATTTGCGGAGCGGGCTCGGACGAAATTATTGCCTTTCTGTGTCAGGCCTATGCAGGGCCGGGCTCTGAAGTCATCCACACCGAGCACGGATTCGCCATGTACCGTATCTCTGCACTGGCGGCGGGTGCCACGCCGGTCGAAGTTAAGGAGCATGAACGCGTTACAGATGTGGATGCCATCCTTGCGGCCTGCACAGACAAAACGCGTCTGGTGTTTATCGCCAACCCGAACAATCCCACGGGCACGATGATCGGACCCGCCGATGTGGCGCGGCTTGCGGAGGGGATTCCCGCACAGGCGCTATTGGTGCTCGACGGTGCATATGCGGAATATGTCGAAGGGTATGACGGGGGCGCAGCTTTGGTGGATGCGCGCCAGAACGTCGTGATGACCCGCACATTCTCCAAGATTTACGGGCTGGGCGGTTTGCGCATCGGCTGGGGCTATGGCCCTGCGCATGTGATGGACGTGCTGGGTCGTGTGCGCGGACCGTTCAACCTGAGCAATTCAGCACTCGCCGCAGCTGAGGTCGCCGTGCGTGATGTGGCTTACGTAGATCATTGCCGTGCCGAGAATGCGCGCTGCCGCACGTGGCTCGCTGATGCGCTGGCCGAGATTGGTGTGCCGTCTGACGTGTCGCTCGCAAACTTTATTCTTGCGCGGTTTACATCGCAGGGCGAAGCAGAGGCATGTGACACGTACCTGCAATCCCAAGGGCTCATCGTACGCCGTGTGGCGGGATATAATCTGCCGGCATGTTTGCGGATAACGGTCGGTGACGAGAGCGGATGCCGCCGTGTGGTGCACGCGATCCGCCAATTCAAGGAAGCCTGAGTATGGCGCAAATCTATGATCGTGTGGCGCTGATCGGCCTTGGCCTTATTGCGTCGTCGATGTTTTGGGCAATGAAACGTGGGGGATTGGCAGGTGAAGTCACCGGTTTTGCCCGCTCCGCCGAGACGCGCGAGACAGCCCGCGAAATTGGCCTTTGCGATACCGTTTATGACGACATCAACGATGCTGTGCGCGGGGCTGATTTGGTGGTGCTTTGTGTACCTGTAGGTGTGATGGGGCCGGTGATGGCGCAGATCGCAGGCAGCCTTGCCCCCGGTGCGACGGTCACGGACGTGGGGTCGGTCAAGCGTGATGTCATTGACAAGGTTCTGCCGCATGTTCCCGAGGGTGTTCATTTCGTTGCCGGTCACCCGCTGGCGGGGACCGAGCATTCCGGCCCGCGTGCGGGCTTTGCCGAGTTGTTCGACAACCGATGGTGTCTGCTGGTTCCCGCCGATGGAACCGCACCCGAGCCGATCGCAAAATTGCGTAGTTTGTGGGAGGGGATGGGGTCCAACGTGGAAGAAATGGACGCCGATCACCATGACTTGGTGCTGGCTGTGACGTCTCATGCGCCGCATCTGATTGCCTATACGATGGTGGGGGTTGCCGATGATCTGGGTCGCGTGACGGATGGTGAAGTGATAAAATACTCCGCTGCCGGTTTTCGGGATTTCACCCGTATCGCGGCCTCTGATCCGACCATGTGGCGTGATGTGTTCTTGACCAATAAGGACGCGACACTGGAAATTTTGGGTCGCTTTACCGAGGAGTTGTTCGCGCTGCAGCGTGCGATCCGTCAGGGCGACGGGGATCACCTGTTCGACTATTTTACGCGCACCCGCGCGATCCGGCGCGGCATCATCGAGGCAGGCCAAGACACTGATGCGCCCGATTTCGGCCGTGGCGGGGGAAACAAGTCATGAAGCGTTTGGCCATTTTGCTCTGCACGATGGCGACACTGTCCTGCGCGGGTCCTGATACATCGGCCCGCCCTGAAGCACGGCCAAATCTGAATGGGGACGCGACGATTGACCGCTCAGCGATTGAGAACAAGCAGGGCGGACTCTTCAAATCCCTACGGCCGATCTTTCGCTCTCCTCAGGCGAGCCGTGAACTGCGCAAACAACAAGCCGCTCTTGTGGCGGGGTCGGTTTGTGGCGATCCTTCCATTCAAGGCAAAGCGATTGGGAGGGTGCCGGGGCGCATATCCGGTTGTGGGATCGAGAATGCTGTGAGTGTTGCTTCCGTCTCAGGGGTGAGCCTCAGCACGAAATCCAAGATGGATTGCGGCACCGCGCGCGCGCTCAAATCTTGGGTAGATAGCAGCGCGAAACCCGCATTGTCACGAAAAGGCGGAGGATTGCGCGAGATCAAGGTCGCGGCGCACTACGCCTGTCGTCGCCGTAATAACTCCAAAACGGGCAAGATTTCCGAGCATGGCAAGGGCCGCGCTATTGATATTTCGGCGTTTCGCTTGATGAACGGGAGTGAGATCACAGTGCTCAAAGGGTGGAACGCGGCGGGCAGTCGCAAAGCGATGCGCAAGATGCACAAAGATGCCTGCGGTCCCTTCGGAACTGTCCTTGGACCCAAGGCAAACCGCTTTCATCTCGATCATTTCCACTTTGACACAGCCCGCTACCGCTCAGGCAGTTACTGTCGTTAAGGCAGTATCAGCAAGGGAGCAGCCCCGAGCGGGATGAACCCCATCCGCATGCGACCGTTCTCAATGGTGATGTCCAAATCAAGCGTATCGCTGTTTCCTGACAGGCCAGACAGTAGGGTTATCCCGCTCTCAATCTGGGGACGCATCTGGGGGGGCAAGACACCGCTGGCCGTGGCCAGATCCAGCATCCTCTGCCAGTTTTCCGCCTGCACTTCTACACTGCCACTCAGAACGCCACCCTCGGCCACCTGTAGGTCTGCCTCGAGCGAAATTCGTAGGTCGGCCCAGACAGCTTCCACGCGGTCTACTCTCACGGCTCGGGGCTGAGGGCGTTTATCCTCCAAAGCGCTGCGGTCCCATGGGCGCTCAAATGTCACGGTCATATCCGCAACCAGTGCCTCGAATGCGTCAGGCCACGCATTGGGCAGGCGCAGGGCCTCACGGATCAAACTACCGGGGGCGAACTCCGTGCCGACAAAATCGATGTCATAGGTTTGCGGGTTGGTTGTTTGCTGCACCGTTGTTGTGTGCGATTTCATACTGAACAAGCGCCCTTCAACCAAATCAAGTTGGATGTCACTGGCTTGCCCCCGCATTTCCTCAAGCTGGAGCATGGTGCCGGGATGGAGGCGCAAAGTTGCCTCGGCACCGCTTGTTGTTAGGGTCATAACGCCCTGAGGTGTTGTCAGTGTCACAGGCTCGGCCGGCAGGCGGACGGTGGCGTGGCCGGGCCAATAGATGGGGGTTGTTAGGGTAATCTGAGGGACCAGCAACACGGATTGTGTTGCGGGATCATCCAATGTCAGGCCGTCCACAGTCGCACCGATGCGAAGTGGGAAACCTGCGCGTGCCATACCGCGCACCTCCGCTTGCCAGCCCGCGCTTCGGCGCTCTTCCAGCCAGGCATTTATACTGCTCTGCATTCCGCCCGTGGCAATATACCACCACGCGCCCCAGATCAGGGCCAAACCTACCAGTATTCTCACAGCAAACCGACCCATGGGCAAAGCCCCCTTTTCAATGACGCGCCTTTGGGGTTTACCTGCGTCAACACAGGAGAACCAGATGAGTATGTGGGTATTCGGCTATGGCAGCCTGCTTTGGAATCCGGGCTTTGATGTCGCGGAAAGCGTGATTGGGACACTGCCGGGATATGCGCGTTCGTTTTGCATGCGCTCGATCCATCACCGTGGCTCGAGCGAGAATCCGGGGCTTGTACTGGCGCTCGATCAGCAGGAAACACAAGCGTGCGAAGGTGTCGCGCTCAGGGTTGTTGCGGGGCAGGAGGCAGAAACGCTGGCCTATCTGCGCGAGCGGGAGCTGATCTCGTCTGCCTATGTCGAAAAAGAGCTGAATGTGCACCTGACGAACGGGCAAGACGTGACCGCGCTGGTCTATGTCATCGATGAAGCGCATGAGCAGTATTGCGGTGGTTTACCGCTTGAGGAACAGGCGCAGATTATGGCGCACGCCGTGGGCGGACGTGGGCCGAATACGGAATATCTTTATAATACGGCAGAGCATTTGGCATCGGTAGGCCTGCATGATCCCGCGTTGGAGTGGCTTGCGGAACGGGTTCGTGAAATTGCTGCATAAATCCTTTAGCTTGGCGTGAATTCGGGTTAGGGTAAACGCCAATAACAATAAGGTCAGGAGCAGGAGCGCATGGCGCAACCAGACCGCGAGGCAAAACCACAATTCTCTCAACCAGTCCGGCAGATCACATTGATGTTGCTGGTGCTGGGCCTGTCAGGCTTTGGCGTATTTGTGGCACTGCCACGGGTGCTGCCGGTGTTTCAGGCAAATCCGTATTTGAACGGCTTTATTTTCTTTGTCTTTTTGATTGGTGTAGTTGCCTGTTTCTATCAGGTGCTTCAGCTTATCGGCTCAGTCCGCTGGATCGAGAATTTCGCCGCTGACAATGATGAACCGAGCGATACGCCGCCTCAAATGCTGGCGCCCTTGGCGGCTCTTTTGCGCACACGCGGCGCACGGATGCAGGTAAATGCATCTTCCACCCGCTCTATCCTCGATTCAGTCTCGACCCGCATTGATGAAGCGCGAGAGATTACCCGGTATATCGTCAATACGCTTATTTTTCTGGGCCTTTTGGGTACATTTTACGGGCTTGCAACCACGGTGCCTGCAATCGTGGATACAATTCGAAGTCTTGCTCCCCAAGCTGGAGAGAGCAGTACGGACGTCTTCAGCCGCTTGATGGCGGGCTTGGAATCACAGCTGTCGGGGATGGGCGTGGCCTTTGCCTCGTCGCTCTTGGGTCTTGCCGGATCGTTAATTGTGGGCTTGCTTGAGTTGTTTGCGGGCCACGGGCAGAACCGCTTTTATCAAGAACTTGAGGATTGGCTCAGCTCGATCACGCGGGTGGGTTTTGCAGCGGGTGATGAAAGCACGCCAGAGCAAGCGGTCATAGCAGGTATGGTGGATCACATGGCCGATCAGATGGAGAGGATGCATGATATGTTTGGCCGCTCGGAGCAAAGCCGAGCCGAGGTTGAACAACGCCTTGCAAGCCTTGCCTCTGCGATTGAGCGTATGGCCGTGCAGATGGGCGATCAAAGCAGTTCGTCCGACGCATTAGACCGGATTGCCTATGGGCAAGAGCGAATGATTACAGCGCTGGAACAGCCGCGTGATACCCAGCTGGAGAGTACAGGATTGGACGCGGAGAGCCGGATGCGCCTGCGTTCGATTGATGTGCAAATGCTGCGCATCCTTGAAGAGATATCGGCGGGACGGCAGGAAACCATGGCCGAGTTGCGCATCGAACTCTCCCAATTGAGCAAGGCGTTGTCGTCTCCCCGCAACGCTACTGAGCCGCGCCGCATGCGGCTCAAAGGTAAGCCGCCCGGCGGCGGGGAGCGCTAGCCGTGGCGCTTTCGCGACGCACTGGCGCGCGGTTTCAGGCGTCGATTTGGCCGGGATTTGTGGATGCCATGACCGGCCTGTTGCTGGTACTGATGTTTGTGCTGACTATTTTTATGGTCGTCCAATTTGTCCTTACTGAGCAGATTTCTGGTCAAGAGACAGAGTTGGATGAACTGTCTTCGGACGTTGCTGCACTTGCGCAAGCCCTCGGGTTGGAGCAGCGGACAAACACAGATCTGGAAGCACGTTTGGGGGCGCTGCGCTCTTCGCTGTCAGATGCTCAAGCGCAGGCGGAGCAGCAGAACACGCTCATTGCCGGATTGCAGTCCGAACGCGCTGCACAGGAAGAAGCGCTTGTTGCAGCGCAAACGCGGATCACCAGTTTTGAGGCTCAAGTCGTTGGATTAATTGCAGGGCGTGATCTGGCACAGGAACAAGTGCGCGATTTGGAAGCCCGCGAGGCCACATTATTGAGTGAGCAAGAGGCACTTAATCTAGCGTTGGCAATCAGCCGTGAGGAAATAGATGCGCAGACCGAGAATGCGCGGCTTGCTGCTGCACGGCGTGAGGCGTTGGAAGCATTGGCAGCTGATTTGAGAGCGCGCAATGCCGAGGCCGAGGGTGAGATCGAGGCGCTCAGCGGGGACATTAACGCTGCTCAAACGGCGTTGAGTGAGGGCGAGCAGGCAGCGCTTGTGGAGGCTGCCGCTGCTGAAGCACTGCGCGCTCGATTGGCAAACGCGAATACTGAGCTAACAGCAATGACTTTATCGCTGGAAGCGCAGCGAAAGCGCGCCGAGGAGACGCTTACCCTCCTCGCTGCCGCGCGCACGGCGCAAGATGAATTGGATCAGCGTTTGGTCTCCGCTGAGACGGAAACGGGCGCAGAGATTGATGATCTGCGTGCGCAGTTGGCTGATGCGATGGCGGCGAAATTGGCGGCGCAGGGGAGTGCCGACGAGACCCAGACCGAAGCAGAGCGTCGGGCCGCATTGTTGGCGCAGGCCAAAGATCTGCTTGTCCAAGAGCAAGAAACCACAGCTGAGGCGCAACGTCAGACCGAACTTTTGAACCAACAGGTTGCGGCGTTGCGTGCTCAGTTGAGCAACTTGCAGGGGTTACTGGACAGTGCAGAGGCGGATGATCTGGCGCGTGACGTTGAATTGCAATCGCTCGGCTCACAACTCAATACAGCGCTGGCGCGGGTGGCCGCGGAGGAGCGGCGGCGGGCAGAGTTGGAGGCGGCGGAGGTCAAGCGGCTGGAGGCCGAAACCAAGAACTTGGAGCAGTACCGCTCGGAATTCTTTGGGCGATTGCGCTCGGTTTTGGGTGCGCAGGAAGGGGTGCGCATCGAGGGAGACCGCTTTGTGTTCAGCTCGGAAGTATTGTTCCCGCCGGGCAGAGCCGATCTTTCACCGGCAGGAACGGGGGAAGTGGCAAAGGTCGCTGATATCTTGCGCAACGTGGCAGCTGATATTCCTGACGGTATTGATTGGGTGATACGTGTGGACGGGCACACGGACAATGTACCGTTGTCAGGCGAGGGTGAGTTTGCAGACAACTGGGAGCTGAGCCAAGCGCGGGCGCTGTCGGTGGTCAAGTATATGACAAATTTCCTAGGAATACCGCCGGGCCGATTGGCCGCAAATGGCTTCGGACAATACCAGCCAGTGGACCCTGCGGACACCAAAGAGGCGCGCGCGCGTAATCGCCGGATCGAGTTGAAATTTACCGAAAAGTAGAGCGTGCCATCCGTGTAACGGGGGGCCTCAATTAAGGAATTGTCAGCGTGAATTCTTGCCGCTCCACAACGCTGTTTGCGCGGCGCAATTCTGCGATTCCATTGTAGTCTCCCTCAGGCCACCGCTCTCCTCTAAGCTTTGTCCCGATTGCGCGGAATGATTGCGCCTGCGTTCTTTCCAAGAGGACATCACGTGTGACCACTGTGCCATCGGGGCCGTTGAGGGTGAGGTGAATGATATCGTCATTTTGGGTGCCAAAAAGATAGGCGTAGATCACAAGTGCACCGCTGGAGGCTTCGGGCAACGGAACGGTATTTGCACGAATATTGGAGAAATCCGGAACTTCCGCAGCGGCACCAACGCTAACAATGCCACCCGCGCGGTAAGGCGGGAGATCGGCCCACAGGGTATCGGTCTCTTCTTCACCGCAAGTGATGGTGCCATCAGGATCGAATGGATCAATAACAGCGCCATCGCGACGCACTGACAGATGGACATGGGGGAATTCAGCGCGCCCTGACATGCCGACCTGCCCCAGTATATCGCCCGCCTCCACTTCTTGCCCTTGTGTTACGGCGACCGACCCTTTGCGCATGTGGCAATATTGGGTCTCCCAGCCGCCCTCATGCACAATAACAATACCGTTGCCACATTCGGCTCCCTGCACTTGCTCGGCGTTATCAGAGGAATAGCGCACATCCTCCATTCCGTCGCGGAAGCCGCGCACAGTGCCAGGGGCCGAGGCCAGAACATTGACCCCTTGGGCGATCATATCATGAGTGGGGAGCGCGAAATCAGTGCCCTTGTGGCCGTCATAGCTGAGGCTTGAGCAGTTGAAGTCAGACGCTTTGTCGGAAGGGTCGTGATCGACGTATTGCTGGATGTAGCAGGGACCAGTTAGGTCGCAATCTATCGGAGAAGTTAACGACAGCTCCCCCGCCGTGACTGGCACGGCGAGGGAGATTAGGGTCAAAACACCATACCGCATTATTCTGCAGTGAGCAGCGGTGGTTTGTTATCAGTCAGGCGTGGGCTGTCTGGACCATCGCAGATAATGTCCAACTCGCCCTTCTTGACGCCGATTTTGACAACGCCACCCTTGGCGAGCTTCCCAAACAGCAACTCTTCGGAGAGCGGCTTTTTGATGTACTCTTGGATCACACGGCCAAGCGGGCGTGCGCCCATTTTGGAATCATAGCCTTTGTCGGCGATCCATTCAGCAGCCTTTTTGCTCAGTTCAATTGTAACGTTGCGGTCCATGAGTTGGGCCTCAAGCTGCAATACGAACTTTTCGACCACCTGTAGAATGGTTTCTTTTGGCAGTGCGCCAAAGGAGATCACAGCATCCAGACGGTTGCGGAATTCCGGTGTGAAGGTGCGCTCGATCGCGGCAGTATCCTCACCAGTCCGGCTTTCGCGGCCAAAGCCTACGGCTTCTTTCGCCTGTTCGGATGCGCCGGCATTGGACGTCATGATCAGCACCACATTGCGGAAGTCCACGGTGCGGCCGTTGTGATCGGTCAGTTTGCCGTGATCCATTACCTGCAGCAGAATGTTGTAGACGTCGGGGTGTGCCTTTTCCATCTCGTCGAGCAACAAGACACAGTGCGGATCCTGATCGACACCGTCAGTCAGCATACCGCCTTGGTCAAATCCTACGTAGCCAGGAGGGGCACCGATGAGGCGCGATACGGCGTGTTTCTCCATGTATTCGGACATGTCAAAGCGCAGCAGCTTCACACCAAGCGTATCTGCAAGCTGCTTGGCCACTTCGGTCTTACCGACACCAGTCGGGCCTGCGAACAGGTAGTTCCCGATTGGTTTTTCCGGCTCGCGCAGACCTGCACGGGCAAGCTTGATCGCCGCCGACAGCGCCTCGATCGCTTTATCCTGACCGAAGACAACCCGTTTGAGGGAGGCTTCAAGATCACGCAGCACGACGACATCGTCTTTGGACACGGTCTTTGGCGGGATGCGCGCGATTTTGGCAACCACGGCCTCGACTTCCTTGGTGCCGATAGTTTTGCGGCGCTTTGATACAGGGACAAGATGCTGGGCGGCACCTGCCTCGTCAATGACGTCAATGGCAGAGTCCGGTAACTTGCGATCATTGATATAGCGATGTGCCAATTCAACGGAGGTCTTGATCGCATCAGCCGTGTATTTCACGCCGTGATGATCCTCGAAATACGGCTTGATGCCTTTGAGGATTTTCTGGGCATCTTCGACGGATGGCTCTGCTACGTCGATTTTCTGGAACCGCCGCGCGAGGGCGCGGTCTTTTTCAAAGTGCTGGCGGAACTCTTTGTAGGTCGTCGAGCCCATGGTGCGCAGTTTGCCGCCCGCGAGTGCAGGTTTAAGCAGGTTGGACGCATCCATGGCGCCGCCTGATGTGGCACCAGCACCGATGACAGTGTGGATTTCATCAATGAAGAGGACCGCATCGTCGTGATCCTCAAGCTCGGTCACGACGGCCTTGAGGCGTTCTTCAAAGTCCCCGCGGTAACGTGTACCTGCGAGCAGGGCACCCATGTCGAGCGAGAAGATGATGGCATTTTCCAGCACTTCGGGTGTCTCGCCAGCAACGATTTTGCGGGCCAGACCTTCGGCGATTGCGGTCTTACCAACGCCCGGATCACCCACCAGCAAGGGGTTGTTCTTGCGGCGGCGGCAAAGGACCTGAATACAGCGCTCCACCTCGGAGTCGCGGCCGATCAGAGGGTCGACATCGCCGTCGCGTGATTTTTTGTTCAAATCTACGCAATATTTCTCAAGCGCGGATTCTTTTTTGTCGCCTTCGGTGACGCCTTGGGCTTCTTCTTCGTGCTCGGGGGCGCCGGAGACAGGGCGTGGTTCGCCGTATTCGGGGTCTTTGGCGACGCCGTGCGCGATGTAGTTGACCGCGTCATAGCGCGTCATGTCCTG
>CBDTVN010000061.1:0-16334 GCA_965364195.1 uncultured Sulfitobacter sp.
GAAGCAATTTGGAGCTCTTTGGGGCATTCCACGCAGTACCGCGACGTAGGGCTGGGCATTCATCAATTAGATGGATCGGGGTCAATCTTGCGCAGATTTCTGTTTGAAAAGAGAACCGAATTCTACCTAATCCGGAAAGCGCCTAGATAGTGACTGGAGGGAAAACTGGTGGGGCAGCTACGCCGAATGTAAGTATGTTTTATAATTACATATCGTTGCGGGCGAGGGATTGGTGGAGCATAGCGGGATCGAACCGCTGACCTCCTGCATGCCATGCAGGCGCTCTCCCAGCTGAGCTAATGCCCCAAATCACGCAAGCGTGGAGTGGTTGTCCCGTGAGGGACCTGAGATCGTCCGTGGCCACCTTAGGCCGATGCGCCGTGTACTAGGCGCAAGTGGCGGCGGGATCAAGCGAAAAACGCATCACCCGCCGCCAGCTTTTTAGCTGTCGTCGTCGTCTGCTGCCACGTCCGCAATTTCTTCGAGCGGAACTGTGTCATCATCATCTTCGTCATCGTCCAGCAGATCATCGTCCAGATCCACGTCAGCATCATCGTCATCCACAAGATCGTCTTCCTCTTTGACCTTGGATGCTTTTGCTTTTGCTGTTGCTGCATCTTCCGCGTCAGCGGCAATCATGCGGGATTTGGACTGGTCTACTTCCACGACTTCGCCCGAGTAGGGGCTGATGATCGGATTTTTGTTCAGGTCGTAGAAACGCTTGCCCGTGGTGGGGCACAGGCGCTTGGTTCCCCATTCTTCGTTGGGCATGGATTTCCCCTTTGATAATTGGTGTTGTCACTAGATGATTCAGGCCAAGTGCCATATGCAAGGGATGCTGTCCAGTCCAAAGCCATTTGTTCCCCCTGCGAGCGCTACCTATGTCCGATCCGCATCTGCCCGGCGATCCGCCGATTCCCCTGATCTTGCGGCGCTCTGCGCAGGCAAAGCGTATTTCGCTGCGCATAAGCCAGCTTGACGGGCGGGTGACGTTGACCATGCCCAAACGGCTTGCGGAACGCGAGGCAATGGATTTCGCGCGCAGCAAAGAGGGATGGATTCGCAAGCATCTGGATGCGCGCGGGGAGGATGAGGCTGTTGGTATTGGCAGTGAGGTGCCGCTGGGCGGAAAGATGTACCCGGTGATCGCAGGCACGGGGAGGCGGGTGCAGATCACGCCAGAGGGTATTTTTGTGCCGGGCCCGCCTGAACGAGTGGGCAAACGCCTTGGAGCGCACCTCAAAGAAATTGCACGCGACAGGTTGGCGGGGGCGAGTGATGATTACGCAGCGAGGCTTGGGAGAGGGTATGCGCGTTTGTCCCTGCGCGATACGCGCTCGCGTTGGGGGTCGTGCACCTCGGACGGGGGGCTGATGTATTCATGGCGGCTGATCATGGCACCGCCCGAGGTGTTGGATTATGTCGCGGCCCATGAGGTCGCGCATCTGGCGCAGATGAACCATTCGCCTGCGTTTTGGACAGAGGTAACGCGTATATACGGCGACTACGCAGCGCCGCGCGGCTGGTTGCGGAGCCACGGCAGCACGCTGCACCGCTATAAATTCTAAGCGAATTTGAGCGCGACAATTCCGGCGGCGACCAATGCGATGCCTGTAATGCGCATGGGAGTGACAGCTTCGCCAAACATAATGATCCCCAGTACAGCGGCCCCGATGGCGCCGATCCCGACCCAGACCACATAGGCGGTGCCGAGAGGGAGTTCTTTCATTGCAATGGCCAGCAGCCAGAAGCTGATGAAGGCTGCGACACCCGTGATGATGCTGGGGACAGTATTCGTGAAGCCGTTGGAGGCCTTCATTGAGACGGCCCATGCGACCTCGAAGATGCCTGCAATAAGCAGGATGATCCATGGGTTCATGTGGTTTTCCTTTTGGGACATCGGGTTTCTAAGAGTGTATTTCGCGACGCGGAGGGGGCCAAGGACAATCAGGCTGCGATGGTTGAAGCCTTGACCTACCGCCACTTTGTGATCACAAAACGCGCATGAGTTTAATCCCCCGTCCTGTTGACCCCGCTCCGCTGGCCCATGACCGCGTGTACCGCCATTTGAGGTCGGGCATTATGCACGGAGATATTCCGCCTGGTCAGGCGCTGACGCTGCGGGGATTGGGGAAGGAATACGGCGTCTCGATGACACCGGCACGGGAATCTGTGCGGCGGTTGGTGGCTGAAGGAGCACTGAGCATGTCGAACTCGGGGCGTATCTCGACCCCCTTGCTGAGCAACGAGCGGATTGAGGAATTAGCGGCACTGCGGGCGCTGATTGAGGTGGAGCTGGCGAGCCGCGCACTGCCGCGCGCGCATCTGGCGCTGATCGAGCGGTTGCAGAACATCAACGCAAAAGTGGGTGAGGCAGTCGCCCAACGCGATGCCGTTGGCTATATCCGGACCAATCTGGAATTTCACCGCACGCTGTATTTGCGCGCGCAAGCGCCTGCGATGTTGGCGATGGCGGAGACGGTATGGCTGCAGATGGGACCCACGATGCGCGCGCTTTACGGGCGGCTGCGCAGGACCGAGCCGCCACAGTTTCACCGGTTGATCATCGCAGCGTTGCGGGCGGGGGATGAGCCGGGGTTGCGGCTGGCCGTACGCTCGGATGTGACGCAAGGGCTGCGGATGTTGGCGAGCTAACGGCTGGCGGGTGTCCGGATGTTTTACGCCTGCATGATCTGGTGGATAAAGGCTGTTTGCGCGTCTGTGTCGGGGATCTGGGTGCCGCGTTTTGTGCTGGTGTGGGTGATTGCTGATGCGGCGTCAAAACCAAAGTGGGCGAGGATGGCGCAGGTGAGCATGCCAGAACGGCCGACGCTGGCGTAGCAATGCAGCGCTATGTGCTCACCGCTTTGGATGCGGGTCGCGATGGTTGCGGCAAATGTAGCAAATAGGGTGGGTTCCGGTAGGTGCATGTCGCGGATGGGGTGATTGAGGAAGGTGATGCCATTTTTCGTGCAGGCGGCGCCTTCGTCTTGGAGGCCAATGGCTGCGGCCTCGTCCGGCTCTAGCAGGGAGATGATCGTGGTGATCCCAGCGTATTGCGCGGTCTTAACGTCATCGGGCAGGTTTTGCGGGCGCGTCATGATGGTGAGCGCGCCCGGCAAATTTGTGGCAATGGGGTAGAGCGTGATCAGGCCGCCAGCCCGCGGCTGCCCATGTCCAGGTATTTCTCGCGGCGATCTTTGACCAGTGCTTTGGGGCTTTTACCGTCAAGGGATTTGAGCATCTCGGTGATGGTTTCAGAGACTGCGGCGATGGCAGTTTGCGGGTCGCGGTGCGCGCCGCCCTTCGGCTCTGGAATGATGCGGTCGTTTACGCCGAGCTGCTTGAGGTCTTGGGCAGTGAGGCGCAGGGCTTCGGCCGCTTCGCGCATTTTCTCGGCATCTTTCCACAGGATCGAGGCGCAGCCTTCGGGCGAAATCACGGAATAGACGGAGTGTTCGAGCATCGCGACGCGATTGGCGGTGGCGAATGCCACAGCGCCGCCGGAGCCGCCTTCGCCGATGATGACGCTGACGAGCGGCACGCCAATTTCCAGACACTTCTGGGTCGCGCGGGCGATGGCTTCGGATTGGCCGCGCTCCTCAGCCCCTTTGCCGGGGTAGGCGCCCGGTGTGTCGACAAGCGTGATCACGGGCAGGCCAAATCGGTGGGCCATGTCCATAAGGCGCACGGCCTTGCGATACCCCTCGGGGCGGGCCATTCCAAAGTTACGCTCGATCCGGGATTTGGTATTGTTGCCTTTTTCATGGCCGATCACGATCACGGGTTTGTCGTTGAAGCGCGCAAGGCCGCCCATGACGGCGTGATCGTCGGCAAAGTTACGGTCGCCAGCGAGTGGGGTGTATTCGGTGAAAAGCGCCTCGATGTAGTCTTTGCAATGGGGTCGGTCCGGGTGGCGGGCCACCTGACATTTGCGCCACGGCGTAAGGTTTTTATACAGATCATCCAGCATTTTGGCGGCTTTGACGTCGAGCGCCTTTGCCTCTGCGGTCATGTCGGTGTCAGGGTCGCGCCGCGCCATTGCGCGCAGCTCTTCGGCCTTTCCCTCAATCTCGGCGAGGGGTTTTTCGAAATCCATATACTGGGTCATGTGATGCGCTCCGCACTGGTGTTGTGCCTTATATGGCTTTGATCGAAGCGCGATGCAACGGCGGTCAGAGACCTAGCACGGGGTAGAGGGAGGCGACGAGCAGAGCGGCCATTGTCCAGTTGTAGGCGCGCAGGCGGCGCGGGTTGGTTAGGAAGCGCTGCATCTGCTGGCCAGCGACGGTCCACATCGACACTGAGGGCAAGTTGACGATGGCAAACATGCACGCGCCGACACCCAGCCAGAGAATGGAGGCATCGCCCACGTAGACAGTGATTGCAGTAAGGGCCATGGCCCATGCTTTTGGATTGACCCACTGGAACGCGGCGGCCTGTAGGAAGGTCATGGGGTTGCCCGCTTGTGCCTTCTTGATGATCGGGGCGGCATTAGCGATTTTCCATGCCAGCCAGAGCATGTAAATCACGCTCGCTACTTTGAGCACATCATAGATCACAGGAAAGCGGTCAAAGATCTGCACAAGGCCTGCACCTACGGCGACCATCATCACCATGAAGCCAACTGAAATGCCGAGCATATGCGGGATGGAGCGGGCAAAGCCGAAGTTCGCGCCTGACGCCATGAGCATCAGGTTGTTCGGCCCCGGTGTGGAGGAGCTGACGAAGGCGAACAGCGCCAAGGCTGTGAGAGTTTCAAAGTTCATAATGCAATAATTGATTGAAAGTGGCGGTGTGAAATTGCAAAATTGCGTGATTGTGGGCGAATTGGGCAATGTATGAGTGATCTAGGCGCGAAATCCGAACAGATATTGCGGGAGCTGTCGCGAGACGGGCGAATCAGCAATTTAGAGCTGGCGGATCGGGTGGGGCTGTCACCTTCGGCGTGTCTGCGCCGTGTGCAGGAGTTGGAGCGTCGCGGGGTGATCAAGGGCTACCGTGCAGTGTTGGACCGTGCCGCGATGGGGACGGGATTTGTGGCCTATATCGGAGTGGGGTTGAGCAATCATTCTAAGGCGTCTCAGGAAGCGTTCGAGCGCGCGATCAGCCGTGCGCCCGAGGTTCGGGAGTGTCACAATATCACGGGCACTATCGAATATTTGTTGCGCATCGAATGTGCAGATTTGCCGAGTTACAAACGTTTTCACACGGATCATTTGGGCGCATTGCCGCAAGTGGCGTCCATTACTTCCTATGTGGTGATGGGATCGCCGAAGGATGAGCGCGCCTAAATGCTTCCAATTTAGCGACAATGCCTTGGGATTATCGTGATTGCTTTGGGTATTCTCGTAAAAACAGACTGTTTCTGGTGTCTTGCTTGCATGATTGCTGGTTGGCTGCTTTGGGATTGGTGAGCATGCGGTGAAAGGGTGTCTAGATATGTCGTTGATTAACTACCTATTAGTTGGACTGCTCGGAACGATTGTCGGAATTGCACTGTATATGGCCAAGGTCGAGCTTTCCCATGTGAGCGAATTGCGCGATGTGTCGGAGTGGACCTCCCTTTCCTGAACTGCCTTCCCAAACAAAAAAGGCCCGCGTAACTGCGGGCCTTTTTGTGTTTCTGCCGCGTAGTTTTAACCCGTGATCATCTCGGACTGGCGTACGATGACTTCGGCCTGTTTGATGGAGGCGATATCTACAAGGCGCCCCTTGTAGACCGTAGCGCCTTCGCCGTTGGCTTTTGCAGTCTCCATCGCGGCGAGGATTTCACGCGCCTCGGTGACGGCCTCTTCGGAAGGGGTGAACACCTCGTTGCTGATCGCGATCTGCTTGGGGTGGATGGCCCATTTGCCAACCATACCGAGGGTTGCGGAGCGCCGTGCCTGCGCGCGGCAGCCTTCATCGTCAGAGAAGTCACCGAACGGGCCATCTACGGGCAGGATGCCGTGTGTGCGGCAGGCGGCGACGATTGCGGTTTGGGCCCAGTGCCACGGATCGGACCAGTGTTTCTGGCCGTCGTGCAGCATATAGTAGTTTTCCTGTGTCCCGCCGATGCCGGTGGTTTGCATGCCCATGGAGGCGGCAAAATCTGCGGCACCGAGGCTCATCGCTTCGAGACGGGGGGATGAGGCGGCGATCGCTTCGACATGGGCGATGCCTGCAGCGCTTTCGATGATGACCTCGAAGGCGATACGCTTCTTGCGGCCTTTTGCGGCTTCAATCGCACTGACGAGGGCATCGACGGCGTAGACATCTTCGGCGCAGCCCACTTTGGGGATCATGATCTGGTCCAGACGCTCGGACGCTTGCTCCAGCAGGTCCACCACATCGCGGTACCAATAGGGGGTATCGAGGCTGTTGATGCGCACAGAAAGGGTCTTGTTGCCCCAATCGACAGTGTTGATCGCCTCGATCACATTGGCGCGGGCCGTGTCCTTGTCATTTGGGGCTACGCTGTCTTCGAGGTCGAGGTTGATCACGTCTGCAGCGGAGGCTGCCATTTTGGCAAAGAGCTTTGTGTTGGAGCCGGGGCCGAAGAGCTGGCAGCGGTTAGGGCGGGCAGGCGGTGTAGGCTGGAGGCGAAAGCTCATGGGGGAGTACTCCTTTTGAGACATAAAATGTCGTATAATTGCCGTTGTGGGTTATAAAATTACGCTGCTGGCTGCAAGGTGTTTTTGCAAGTGCAGCAATTTGGAGAGGCGCAATAATTTTGCGCATATAAGGCCAGTTGGCGGATATTCGTGCGCCCAGATAGGGGGCTAGCGCAGAAATGAGATTGAATTGCAGAAGTTTTGGCGCAATCTGGCGCTAACGCACCCTCTTTCGGAGAATCGACTCATGATCCAGACCCCATATTTGCTGTTCCTCGGCGACGCGCCGGACCAACTCGCCGTAAAGGTTGCACAGGGGATCAAGGATTGGCGTCCGGAAAATGCGGTTGGCCAACTCCGTTTGGAAGGGTGCAAGGCAGATCTCGGCTTGCAAGATTTGACGCTCGCACATGCGAAAGCACTTGGAGCCAAGACCTTGGTGATTGGTGTGGCGAACCGTGGTGGCGTAATCTCACAGGCGTGGAAAGAGGTGCTGATCCAGGCGCTGGGCATGGGATATGACCTGGCCTCCGGCTTGCATAACCTGCTGAGTGAGGAAGAAGATTTGGTAGAAGCGGCGGCGGAACAGAAGCGGACGTTGCATGATGTACGCATTCCGTCTGTCGATTATCCGATTGCGAATGGTGTGAAGCGGACAGGCAAGCGGGTCCTGCCCGTAGGGACAGATTGCTCCGTAGGTAAGATGTACACGGCGCTGGCGCTGGATAATGCGATGCGGGCGCGCGGCATGAAGAGCACGTTTCGTGCCACGGGCCAAACAGGGATTTTAATCACGGGCGATGGTGTGCCGCTCGACGCGGTTGTGGCGGATTTCATGGCGGGGTCTGTTGAATACCTCACACCCGACAATGACCCCGACCACTGGGATGTGATTGAAGGGCAGGGCAGTCTGATGCATGTGAGCTATTCCGGCGTGACGCTGGCGCTGGTGCATGGAGGGCAGCCTGATGCGCTGATCATCTGCCATGAGCCGACGCGCAAGCACATGCGCGGTTTGCCTGACTATAAAGTGCCGAGCATGGAGGCGATCCGTGATGTGGCGCTAACGCTGGCGAAAGTGGCAAACCCTGCGTGTGTGGTGGTCGGTGCTGCCGTGAACACGCAGCATATGGGCGAGGATGAGGCGAAGGCTTATCTTGCTAAGGTCGAAGCCGAGATGGGTATACCTGCAGTTGATCCGTTCCGGTTTGGCGCGGAGCGGTTGGCAGAGGCGTTGGAAGCCATTTAATCTGGTGGGCTTGTTGCAGGTACGGGATTTGAGTTTAAGAGCAAAATAGAGAGCATGAGCGCTTGCCGCTGGGGCTGGTGCATCACTCGTAAGGGGGTTCTATGCGGATTGAAGTGACGGCAGATGTGTTCCGATTGGCGCAGGTGTTCACAATCTCGCGTGGGTCGCGGACGGAGGCGAAAGTGCTGACGGTGCGTGTTTCTGATGGCGGTGCTGTGGGCATGGGTGAATGTGTGCCTTACGCGCGCTATGGCGAGACGTTGGAGAGTGTGACCGCTCAGATAGAGGGGTTATCTGGCGTTGTGGCGCGGCCTGACTTGTACGATCTGTTGCCAGCAGGGGCGGCGCGCAATGCGGTGGATTGTGCGCTGTGGGACCTAGAGGCCAAGAAGAGCGGCAAGGCGGTCTGGGAATTGGCGGGACTGGCACCGTTAAAGCCGGAAATCACAGCCTATACGCTATCGTTGGATACGCCGGAAAAGATGCAGGCGCAGGCGGCTGAGCATGCGTTTCGCCCATTGCTCAAGATCAAGCTGGGGACACCGGATGATATGCCGCGTCTAGAAGCTGTGCGGGCGGGTGCGCCTGATAGTACAATTATTGTGGATGCGAATGAGGGCTGGTCGGCGGACGTCTATGCTGATCTAGCGCCGCATCTGGTGCGCTTGGGCGTGGCGCTGGTGGAGCAACCGCTCCCTGCGGGGGATGACGACGCGCTCATCGGGATGGCACGGCCTGTGCCTGTATGTGCGGACGAATCCTGCCATGATCGGAGCAGTTTGCCAGCCATGAAGGGCAAATATGATGTGGTGAACATCAAGCTTGATAAAACGGGTGGTTTGACTGAGGCCTTGGCGCTGCGCGAAGCGGCGCTGGCGCAGGGGTATGACGTGATGGTGGGCTGTATGGTGGGGTCGTCTTTGGCGATGGCGCCTGCGGTGTTGGTGGCGCAAGGGATGCCCTATGTTGACCTTGACGGGCCACTGCTGCTGGCGGAAGATCGGGACGAGCCTTTGAAATTTGACGCGGCGGGGGTACATCCTCCGGCCCGTGCGCTGTGGGGATAGACGCGATGCGGACAGTTTATGTAAACGGGCACTATATGCCTGAGAATGAGGCCACTGTGTCGATCTTTGATCGCGGGTTTCTGATGGCCGATGGGGTCTATGAGGTGACATCCGTTCTGGGTGGTAAGCTGATTGATTTCGAAGGGCATTCAGTGCGTTTGGCGCGCTCCTTGGGTGAGTTGGATATGCGCAATCCCATCTCCAAGGAGGATCTGCTGGAGGTGCACCGCGAGTTGGTGCGCGTCAATGAGATCGACGAGGGGTTGATCTATTTGCAGGTCACGCGCGGGTCGGACGGGGACCGTGATTTTGCGTTTCCTGATCCCGAGACGACGGAGCCTACGATTGTGTTGTTCACGCAGAACAAGCCGGGGTTGGCGGACAGCCCTGCGGCGAAAAAGGGCGCTAAGGTGATCTCGATTGAAGACATCCGTTGGGGCCGGCGTGACATCAAGACGGTGCAACTGCTTTATCCGTCCATGGGCAAGATGATGGCCAAAAAAGCCGGATGTGATGATGCGTGGATGGTCGAAGATGGGATGGTGACCGAAGGGACGTCGAACAACGCCTATATCGTGAAGGGCAACAAGATCATCACCCGCCACCTTGGGACCGAGATTTTACACGGAATTACACGGGTGGCTATCCTGCGCTTTGCGCGCGAAGCGCAGATGGAGGTTGAGGAGCGGTCCTTTTCGATTGAGGAAGCGCAGGGGGCGGATGAAGCGTTTACGACTTCTGCCAGTGCGTTTGTGATGCCTGTGGTCGAGATTGACGGTGTGAGCTTGGGCGAGGGTGTGCCGGGCAAGGTAGCTTTGCGCCTGCGCGAGATCTATATCGACGAGATGCGTAAGGCGGCTGTCTGAGGTCGGCTTACACGTTTGATGAGTTGTGCGGTGCGAGGGTCATTTCACACCGCATGTACCAGCGCTGTCCAGAGCGTTTGGTGTGGCGGATGGGTATTATCCATAACCCGCTCGTGCGAGATCAGCAGCATCGATAATCGAGACATTGATATTGCCGATATCCGCTGATGTCAGGCCGTTGAGAATAGCCACTTCGTCACCTCGCCAGAAGGCACGCACTGCATTCTGCTGGCTGTCAAAGCGAAAATCAACGTCTTCGAAAGAGTCGTTGGCCTGCGGGACGAATAGTGTGAGCGCGTCTTCATTCACACTGAAATCGTCAATGATGATCGCCTCGGTTTCTGTATTGGGGGGCTGGACCACGGCAAAAAAATCGGCACCTGTGCCGCCAAATAGAAGATCGCCGTTGTCGCCAATCAGGGTATCGTCACCACTGCCGCCATAGAGAGTATCGGATGGGTCGGGAGTATTTGTTGTACCAAATGCGGCAAGGAAATCGTTTCCTTGATCCCCGTAGATGGTATCACTGCCTCTGGTGTCGAGAATACCGTCGTCGCCGCTGCCGCCGCGAATAAGATCATCGCCACGGTCGAAATTCGTATCGTCTTCGACCAAGTAAGTATCATCGCCATCGCCAAGGAATACACGGTCATCGCCGTCGCCGCCCACGGCGGCATCGTTGCCCTCGCCTGCAAACACAGTGTCACTGCCAGTGCCTGCATCAATAGAGTCGTCGCCTGCAAAGCCCTGAATGAAGTCGTTACCGCCACGGCCCAGCAGGTCGTTGGCTGTTGCATTGCCCGCTATTCGGTCATTCGCGGAACTTCCCTCAAAGTCGTCTGCTCCCGCATCAAGGATGGTGGTGATTGTCTCACCGGATGCGGTATCTTGTGATTCCTCTTCAGGCAGGTCGGTGGAAACATCATCAGCTTCGCTGTCTTCGGTGGAGGAGTCTGTATCCATAGCTAAGGTGATGCCAAGAAAGCCTGTGATGAGCAGAAGCGCGAGCATAGAGAACTGTTCCCTTGTTAGATTTCGACCCCGAAATACTTTAGGAATGGGTCGAAATTACGTCTAATTTTAGGAGGTTAGGTGTTTCTCTCTGTGATCGTCCGCAGCAAGTGGCACAATACGTGCAGTCTATTTCTTGCCCACATTTTCTTCAAAGGCAATTTTGAAGGCTTCCTGCTGAGCACCTGTGGCATCTGTTTGATAGTTGGCTTTCCACGCGTCCATGCTCATCCCGTAGAACAGCTCACGCGCTTCCATTTTGCCGATCTCGATGCCACCCTCGGCGGCGGCTTCTTGATACCAGCGGCTCAGGCAGTTGCGGCAAAAGCCGGTGAGATTCATCATGTCGATGTTTTGTACATCGGTGCGATCCTCCATCAGATGCTTTTGCATGCGGCGAAAGGCGGCGGCTTGAAATTCGATTTCTTGTTGTGTGTGCTCTGACATGGGGGCTCCTGTTGCTTTTGTATGAAATGGGGTGTGTGATTTCTGGATCAAGGTAACCGGCCTTTGCCGCACTGTCACCGGATTGAAACAGTTTTCGGGTTCAAGTTGGATAATGCACGCGGTATGCCAATGTGAAATCCACGCGAGGGGCGATATGCGCCTCATGCGCGCTGCAAAAAAAATTAGGAGCGACCCAGATGAGACGCCAACGCAATGTAAAGATCGTAGCAACCCTTGGGCCCGCGTCTGATTCACATGAGATGATCAAGCTTCTGCACCAAACGGGTGCGGATGTGTTTCGCCTGAACATGAGCCACGGCAGCCATGAGGAAATCCGCGCCAAACATGCGATGATCCGTGCGGTGGAGGCCGAGACGGGGTCGAGCATTTGTATTCTGGCGGATCTGCAGGGCCCCAAACTGCGTGTAGGGGTCTTTTCCGGTGATAGTGAGGAGCTGGTTGAGGGGGCTGCGTTCCGCCTTGATCTTGACCCCACGGAGGGCAATGCCAGTCGTGTGTGCCTGCCGCATCCGGAGATTTTTGCTGCCCTTGAAAAAGGGTCCTCATTGCTGGTGAATGACGGGAAGATCAGGCTCAAGGTTGTGCGCTGTGGCGATGATTTTGCTGAGTGTGAGGTCATTATTGGCGGCGTTATTTCCAACCGCAAGGGCGTCAACGTGCCTGATGTTGTGCTGCCCTTGGCAGCGCTGAGCGATAAGGATCGTGCCGATCTGGAGTTTGTTTGTGACTTGGGCGTCGACTGGCTTGCGCTGAGTTTTGTGCAGCGGCCCGAAGATGTCGAAGAGGCACGGGTGCTGGCCAAGGGGCGCGCTGCGCTGCTGTCGAAGATCGAGAAGCCCTCGGCGGTAGAGCGGTTTGACGATATCCTAAGGGTGAGTGATGGGATCATGGTGGCGCGGGGCGATCTGGGGGTTGAGCTTCCGGTGGCCGCTGTGCCGCCTATTCAAAAGCGGCTGGTGCGGCGCTGTCGTGCGGTTGGCAAGCCTGTGATCGTGGCGACCCAGATGCTTGAGAGCATGATCGAGAGCCCGATGCCCACGCGGGCCGAAGTGTCGGATGTGGCCACGGCGATCTATGAGGGCGCGGACGCGGTGATGTTGTCGGCAGAATCAGCAGCGGGCAGTTATCCCGTTGAAGCGGTCACCACGATGGACAACGTCGCCATCGAGGTGGAGCGTGACCCGACCTACACCCAGATTATCGAGGCAAGCCGGACGGCGTCGCGCTCTGGCATTGCTGATGCGATGGTTGTGGCCGCGCGCGAGATTGCGGAGACGACGGACGTGAAAGCGATCTGCTGCTTTACCCATTCCGGCACCACAGCGCTGCTTACAGCGCGGGAGCGGCCACGGGTGCCGATCATTGCGCTGACCCCGCTTGAGCGTACTGCGCGTCGCCTCGCCCTGAGCTGGGGAGTGAACTGTGTACTGACGGAAGAGTTGGACCGGTTTAAGAAGGCAGTGGTAAGTGCGGTGCGTGCGGTGCGCGATGAGGGTTTCGCCTCCGAGCAGGACCATGTGGTGGTCATTGCGGGCGTACCTTTCAACGTTCCGGGAAGTACGAATATCTTGCGTGTTGCACCCTGTGATGAACGTTTGATTTTCGCCGCCGATCCAGAGTAACGTTTGGTTAACCATTCACACGGAGACCTATAATGGATTCAGATCTGGTGCTTGTTATCGGACTTGTTTTGGCGGCTTTGACGATTCCTTCGATTCTTTCCGCGCTGTCGGACAATCGCGCCCCGCGGGCTTCTGCGATCACAATCTTGATTGCGGGGGGCCTCATCGTTTTTGCCGTTCTGGACAAGCCGGGTGGATATCAGTTGGCGAATTTGCCGGAAATCTTTGTGAACGTGATCGCGCGCTTTATGCCTTAGGCAAATTGCGCAGGACGGTGATCCGCTCTTGCGTTGTGGCGCGGTGCATCCTATAGCCCAATCTCATTCCTGCGTTGCCGGCTCAAGTGGCATGCCGAGCAGCGCTTAAACTGTAGACTATTAGGAGACAGAAATGCCCAAGATGAAGACGAAATCGAGCGCCAAAAAGCGCTTTAAGATCTCGGCGACCGGCAAGGTCATCGGTAGCCAGGCTGGCAAACAGCACGGCATGATCAAGCGGAGCAATAAGTTCCTGCGTAATGCACGCGGCACGACAGCACTTTGTCCTGCCGATGCCAAGATCATCAAGGGCTTTATGCCCTACGACCGCTAAGGAGAGCCGATATGTCACGTACAAAAGGTGGTACAGTTACCCACGCCCGTCACCGTAAGGTCGTCAAAGCAGCCAAAGGTTATTATGGCCGCCGCAAGAGTACCTTTAAGGTCGCACGCCAGGCCGTCGACAAGGCCAACCAATACGCAACCCGCGACCGTAAGAATCGCAAGCGCAATTTCCGCGCATTGTGGATCCAGCGGATCAACGCGGCTGTTCGCGCGCACGACGCCGAACTGACGTATTCACGCTTCATCAATGGCCTGAACCTTGCCGGTATCGAAGTTGACCGCAAAGTTCTTGCTGATTTGGCCGTGAACGAGCCCGAATCGTTTACTGCGATTGTGAAGCAGGCACAGGCATCACTGGCCGCGTAAGCGCCTTCGATGTTTGAGAGAATTGAAAGCCACTCCTTCGGGGGTGGCTTTTTTCTTGTCTAAGACGGTTGTTCCGAAGGGGGCGGCGTTGGGTCTGTATCTGCCTATGGCCAATGCAATTTTAGCTATGACGGTGTTGCAACCGGCCACCCGCCCCAAAGAGACATTATTGGTCGTAGCGCTTGTTGTTGGCGGCATGATCTATAGTGCAGACATGTTGTGCGAACCATCGGGTGCTACTGCGGTGGAGGGCACCTTTCAGGCGATTGTGCTTGCTGCGATGTTGGTCTCGCGCGTGGCTTTTTCTCGACAGCATTTTCCCACATTTGCCCAGCTTACCGACGAACACGGGCTTAAACTATCGGCTATGCCCGTATGGCGGCGGCGCGCTTTCCTCTCAGCTTGTTTGTGGGGGCAATTTGTCAGATGTGGGAACACCGTCTGCAATCACATGAAAGGCCTGTTTATCGCAGGTAAAGATCGCCATTTCCGGACCAGTATAGGACTTTGGATCGTCCAGTGTCCCTACCTTTAGCACCAGAAGCGGGCGACCGGGCAACCGCGTGAGTAGATGTGTGCCGCAAGTTCCGCAGAAATCACGGGTGCGCGGCGTGTCGAGATCGCCGCGGGTGAATTGTGCAGGCGTGCCTTTGGTATAGGTGAAGCCCTCCTCGGGCATCATCATGAAATAGTTTGGCCCGCCCCCCGAGATATACTGGCATTCGCGACAGTGGCATTGCGCCTGCCAAACGGGTGCCCCTTCGGCCGCATAGGTGATTTCGCCGCAATAGCATCTTCCTGTGGTTGTCATGGGGTGCCTCCTTTTGAGATGCTTGAGGCTATGGGCGGGGGCCTGTTGTTGTCCAGCACATTGGCGGTAGGGCGCGCAAATTTCCAATATTGTTGGCCCGTTTTATACGAAAAAGCGGGGCGGTGCGCATATGTTACGGGTGGCTTATCGGGCCGTATGGGTTGCGTTTGCGCGCGGTTCTGGTAGCAGGTTTGGACATTCTCAAGGACGCATGTGATATGGACGATCTTAAGCAAAAATACCTTAGCCAGATTGCAAATGCGGGCGACGAAGCCGCACTTGAAGACATCCGTCTGGGTGCCGTTGGCAAGAAGGGCGAGGTTGCGCTCAAGATGCGCGAGCTGGGTAAGATGACCCCTGAAGAGCGTCAGGTGGCCGGTCCCGCGCTGAATGCTTTGAAGGACGAGATTAATTCCGCGCTGTCGGCCAAGAAGGCCGCGTTGGGCGATGCAGCTTTGGATGAGCGTTTGCGCTCCGAATGGCTCGACGTGACGTTGCCGTCGCGGGGGCGGCCTGCGGGGACGTTGCATCCGGTGTCTCAGGTCACAGAAGAGCTGACCGCGATCTTTGCCGAGATGGGGTTTTCCGTGGCCGAGGGGCCGCGCATTGACACTGACTGGTACAACTTTGACGCGTTGAACATTCCGGGTCACCACCCTGCGCGCGCGGAGATGGACACGTTCTATATGGCGCGCGCCGAGGGTGATGAGCGTCCGCCGCATGTCCTGCGCACGCACACCAGCCCCGTGCAAATTCGCACGATGGAGGCCGAAGGCGCCCCCCTGCGCATCATCTGTCCCGGTGGTGTGTACCGTGCGGATTATGACCAGACGCATACCCCGATGTTCCATCAGGTCGAGGGGTTGGCGATCGACAAAGACATCTCCATGGCGAACCTGAAATGGACGCTGGAGGAGTTCTTCTCTGCGTTCTTCGAGATTGACGGCATCAAAACCCGCTTCCGCGCCTCGCACTTCCCGTTCACGGAGCCATCGGCAGAGGTGGATATCCAATGCTCGTGGGTTGATGGCCAGCTGCGCATTGGTGAGGGTGACGGATGGATGGAAGTTCTGGGCAGTGGCATGGTCCACCCCAACGTGCTGCACGCTGGCGGGATTGATCCCGACGTCTGGCAGGGCTTTGCCTTTGGCATGGGGATCGACCGGATTGCGATGCTGAAATATGGTATCCCCGATTTGCGGGCGTTCTTTGATTCCGATTTGCGCTGGTTGCGGCACTACGGGTTCGCGAGCTTGGACCAGCCGAATTTGCATGGTGGGTTGAGTAGATAGTCTTATAGGGAGAGTTTTGCTGGTGAAGTTATTTCAACATGAAAACCGTCAAGCGTCAGAAGAGAGCCGCTTGCTTTATGCACGTTTTGAAGTTGCATACACGCTTGTCGAGTTTCTGGCTGCGATATTGTTCATCATCGGATCAGTCATGTTTTTCTATGAAACTATGCAGACAGCAGGCACATGGATGTTTTTGATCGGCTCTTTTTTCTTTGCTACGAAACCGACGTTGCGTGTAATTCGAGAAATCAAGCTTTACCGGATGGGCGATGTTGCCGACTTGGCGCAACGCTACCGAGACTAGGATACTGATATGAAATTCACACTCTCTTGGCTCAAAGAGCACCTCGACACGACGGCTTCGGTCGATGAGATCACTTATGC
>CBDTVN010000062.1:0-16273 GCA_965364195.1 uncultured Sulfitobacter sp.
GCGGACACTTCGCAGACGCCCGGGCCTTCTTCTTCTTGCAAGAGCGTCACCTTGCCGTCATCAACAAGCATCGCATACCGTTTGGAACGGGCAACAAGGCCTACTGGTGGGGCATCAAAGTCCATGCCGATCGCTTTCGTGAACTCGGATGATGCATCGCCCAGCATGGTGATACCGGCAGCGGTGGCACCCGTGGCCTCGCCCCAAGCGTGCATCACAAACGGGTCGTTGCACGAAACGCAGATGATCTCATCTACGCCTTTTGCGTCAAACTGGTCCTTGGTGCGCACAAAGCTGGGTACATGCGCGGAGTGACATGTCGGTGTGAACGCACCGGGCACGGCGAACACTACGACTTTGCGGCCTTTGGTCAGATCGCTCATCTTGACGTGCGCGGGGCCATCGGCACCGATCTGGATCAGTGTGGCATCGGGCAGTGTATCGCCTTGGGAAATTGGCATGGTGTCACCTTTCATGTGATTGTATTTATCCTTATCCAAGATATAGGGTCATCGCACAGTAGGGACCAGTGCATCAGGGAGATTTAGCATGCGCCACATCGTTGTGATCGGAGCGGGGCAGGCGGGGTCGTCCTGTGTGGTAAAGTTGCGCAATGGCGGGTTCGAGGGCAAGATCACCCTGATCGGATCAGAGCCGCAACCCCCCTACCAGCGGCCCCCTTTGTCCAAGGCATATCTGATGGGCGACATGGCGCTGGAACGGTTGTACCTGCGCCCTGAGGCATTTTATGCAGAGCAGGATATCGATCTGCGCCTTGGTGCGACGGTTGAGACGATTGATACCGACGCGCAGCAGATCACGGTCGACGGTGGGCAATTGGCCTATGATGACCTGGTGCTGACCACGGGTTCTGTCCCCTTTCATCTGCCCGAAGCGATTGGCGGTATGCTAGAAGGTGTACATGTGGTGCGCGGTCTAGCGGATGTGGATGCCATGGCCCCTCGTTTTGTGGCTGGTGCGCGGGTATTGATTGTCGGCGGTGGTTATATCGGGCTGGAGGCCGCGTCGGTCGCGGCCAAGCTTGGCCTTGAAGTTACATTGGTCGAAATGGCACCGCGCATTTTGCAACGTGTCGCAGCGCCCGAGACATCCGATTTTTTCCGCACTCTGCACCAGAGCAATGGCGTAATGTTGCGCGAAGGAGTGGGGCTTGAGCGGTTTACAGGGGAAGGCGCTGTGAGTGGCGCTGTGCTGACCGACGGAACCAAGCTTGACGTAGATTTTGTGATTGTAGGCGTCGGGATTGCACCAGCGACAAGTCTGGCTGAGGCGGCGGGTGTTGCGCTGGACAATGGTATCGCGGTGGACGCTTTTGGCCGTACGAATGTGCCGCATGTCTGGGCGGCGGGTGATTGTACATCGTTCCCCTATCGCGGTGGTCGTATTCGGCTGGAAAGCGTGCCGAACGCGATTGAACAAGCCGAGGTGGTTGCCGAAAACCTGATGGGTGCGGACACAGAGTATCACGCCAAGCCGTGGTTCTGGTCGGATCAGTATGATGTGAAGCTGCAAATTGCAGGCCTGAATACAGGGTATGACCGAGTGGTCACACGGGGTGCTGCACCCGGGTCGGTGTCTTTTTGGTATTACCAAGGTGACACTTTACTGGCCGTGGACGCCGCAAACGATCCGCGTGGGTATATGGTTGGAAAACGCCTGATCGAGAGTGGAAAATCTCCTGCGCCAGACGTGATTGCGGACCCTGACACCGATATGAAGGCACTGCTCAAAGCGTGAGGATCATTGCAGGTACATACCGCGGCACCATCTTGGCCGATGTGGGCAAAGGGGATGCGGACGCGCATTTGCGGCCGACGTCCGACCGTGTCCGTGAAAGCCTGTTTTCGATGCTGACCCACCTCGACGTGATCCGTGGCGCGCGGGTGCTTGACCTGTTTGCGGGCACTGGTGCGCTGGGGTTGGAAGCATTGTCGCGGGGGGCGGATAAGGTCGTATTCGTTGAGAATGGCCGGGTCGCACAAAAGCTCATCACGCAGAATATAGAGAAAACGCGCTCAAACGCTGTAAGTACCCTCATGCGCAATGATGCAACCGGTTTAGGCGCTTGGATCGCCGCACCCTTTGATCTTGTTTTTCTTGATCCGCCTTACGGCAAGGGCATGGGGAAACTTGCCCTGATCGCGGCGCGCGCCGGTGGATGGCTGGCGAAGGGTGCTGTAGTTGTCTGGGAGGAGAATGCACCCATGCACGCGCCAGCCGGATTTACGCGAACAGATCGGCGTAAGTTTGGCGACACGCATGTCACCTTGCTTAGCGTTGATTGAGCTCGCGGAAAGTAAGGTTTCCTGACGCGGCGTTGATCAATATGTCGGGTGGAATTTACCAGCAGGTGACAATGTGAAAATCTCACAGCCGTCTTCGGTGACACCAATCGAGTGCTCAAACTGTGCTGACAGAGACTTGTCACGTGTCACAGCGGTCCAGTCATCGGCCAGCGTCTTGGTTTCCGCGCGGCCAAGGTTCACCATCGGCTCAATTGTGAAAAACATCCCAGGTTCCAGTACGGACTTCGTGGCCGGTTTGCCGTAGTGCAGGACATTTGGCGGGGCGTGGAATACGCGCCCAAGGCCGTGACCGCAAAAATCGGTAACCACCGACATGCGGTGCCCTTCGACAAAGGTCTGGATTGCGTGGCCAATGTCGCCAAAGGTGTTGCCGGGTTTGACGACTTCGATGCCCTTCATCAGGGCATCATGGGTTATTTGGATCAGGCGCTCGGATTTGCGTGCCAGTTTGCCAGCCACATACATCCGCGACGTATCACCGAACCAGCCATCGACGATCACGGTTACATCGATGTTGATGATATCACCATCTTTGAGCTTTTTATCACCCGGGATACCATGGCAGACGACATGGTTCACAGAAATACAGCTGGCGTGCTTGTACCCTTTGTAGCCAATAGTCGCGGACTTTGCGCCCGCTGCGTTGACTTTTTCTTCGATCATCCGGTCAAGCTCGGCTGTGGTTTGGCCAACAATGACATGCTCTGCGATTTCGTCCAAAATCGTCGCGGCGAGGTGGCCAGCGGCGTGCATGCCTGCGAAATCAGCAGCCTCGTGGATGCGAATGCCGTCTTTGGTTGTGCGACCTTTGTGGATATCTGTCACGGCTCTCTCCATCCTTGTGTTGGGCTGTGTTTAACGCGCCGGACGGCCAAGGGCCAGAGGGGCCGCGATGCTTATTTCCTGAGGGCTAATGTGGGTACCGATGCAGATGGTTTCAACGCCCGCTTTTGTTGCCTCCGCATGGGCGGCGGCGTATTTGGGGTCAATGTCGGCGGCGATATCCACATGGGAGCAATCAGTGCGCTGCACCAGATAGAGCAACACGGCGCGGTGGCCCATGCGCGCCACCTCCGCCAGATCGTGCATGTGTTTCGTGCCGCGCGCGGTCACGCTATCGGGAAATTCCGCCAGTGCGGGAGTACGGCAGAGCGTGACGGATTTTACCTCCACATAAGCATCTGGCAAACCATCTTCTGTCAGCAGGAAATCAACGCGGGAATTCTCGCTGTATTTCACCTCGGGGCGTACGTTGGTGTAGGCGGCCAAAGGTCCAATCTCGCGCGCTTCCAGCGCTGTGCGCAGTACGCGGTTGGGCAGGGAGGTGTCGACACCTGTGAGGTGTCCGTTTTCGTGATCCACCAGCCGCCAACCGAAATTAAGCTTTTTCTTGGGGTCGTCGTTGGGCTCAAGCCATACTTTGGTGCCTGCCTCGGCCAGACCCATCATTGAGCCGGGGTTGGCGCAGTGAGCGGTAATTTCGCTGCCGTCCTCTAGTGTGCAATCGGCCAGAAACCTTTTGTAGCGGCGGATAAGACGGGCGGGGACAAGATCGGTTTGAAAGCGCATGGCATGTGGCTATACGGTTAGAGACACAGGCTCAAGGAGAGGCATATGACGAATCCAACCGCAGCAATGTTGGTCATCGGGGACGAGATCCTCTCGGGGCGGACGCGCGATGCGAATATGCATTACCTTGCGGGGCAGTTGACGGAGGCGGGGATTACCCTGTCCGAGGCGCGCATCGTTGCGGATGACCGTGACGTGATTGTCGCAGCGGTACAGGATCTGGCAAAGGCCTATGACACCGTGTTCACGTCAGGCGGAATTGGCCCGACACATGATGACATCACTGCCGATTGTATGGCCGCAGCCTTCGGGCAGAGCATTGATGTGAGAGATGATGCGCGCGCAATACTTCAGGCGCATTACGATAAGGCGGGTACTGATCTGAATGAGGCACGGTTGCGCATGGCGCGTATCCCAGCGGAAGCACAACTGATCGACAATCCCGTCTCTGCCGCCCCCGGATTTATCATTGAGAACGTGCATGTGATGGCCGGTGTGCCGAGTGTGTTCAAAGCAATGGTGGCAAGTGTCCTGCCTACACTGACAGGGGGTGCGCCATTGATCAGCAAGACGCTCACTGTGCACCGTGGGGAGGGTGATATCGCTGGACCGCTTGGCGCATTGGCCGAGGTTTATCCCGCTCTGTCGATGGGCAGTTACCCGTTCCAGCGAGACGGGAAATACGGCTCTAATATCGTGGTGCGCGGTCAGGATGAGGCGCAACTAGACGAGGCAATGGGCAAGCTGTCAGAGGCTTTCGTATGATACCGGATGCAGCGGCCCTGTATGATGTTTGCGAGGGGACATGGCCCCCTGCACGCAGTTGGGCTGATGGGCCTTGGACGCTCAGGGATGGCGCGGGGGGCGGCAAACGTGTCTCTGCTGCGACTGCCCTCGGTGAGGTCAGGGATAGTGATATTCCAGCTGCTGAGGCTGCGATGCGCGAGATGGGCCAACGGCCTCTATTCATGATCCGTGAGGGTGAGCGTGCACTGGATGCGATGCTCGATGCACGCGGCTATGCCCTCATAGATGAGGTCCAGCTTTATGTTGCACCGATTGACCTGCTTACGGATATCCCGATCCCGCGTGTGACATGTTTCAGCATTTGGGAACCGCTCGCGATTATGGCCGAGATTTGGGCAGCAGGCGGCGTTGGTCCTGCGCGTTTGGACGTAATGGAGCGGGCACAGACCAAGACTGGCATCCTCGCCCGCTGGAACGAGAAGCCCGGCGGCGTGGCCTTTGCCGCCGTGCAGGATGGCGTGGCGATGGTGCATGCGGTTGAGGTATTGCCCCACCAGCGCAAACAGGGTGTGGCCCAATGGATGATGCGCGCTGCTGCGTTTTGGGGCGTCAAACAGGGCGCCACCTACATCGCTGTCCTCTGCGTAACCGAGAATAAACCCGCCAACGCGCTCTATACAAAGCTGGGCTTTACCCCCGTTGGCACCTATCATTACCGCCAATCACCTGAATAAAGGAGCCTATTATGGCTGATGACGCACCTACCGCCCTTGACCTGCCAATGGTTGATCCGCTGCCGCCTGCGACGCAAAAGTACTTTGATATTTGCACAGATAAACTGGGCATGATCCCGAATGTGCTGCAAGCCTATGCGTTCGATATCGAAAAGCTGAACACATTTACCGCGCTTTATAACGACCTGATGCTGGGCGACAGCTCCCTGAGCAAGCTGGAGCGCGAGATGATCGCGGTGGTCGTCTCTGCTGTGAACAAATGCTTCTATTGTCTCACCGCACACGGTGCTGCCGTGCGCGAACTGTCGGGCGATCCAATCTTGGGGGAGCAGATGGTCATGAACTACCGCGTTGCTGATCTGGATCCTAAGCAGCGCATGATGCTTGATTTTGCAGTTAAGCTGACGGAGGCCCCCGAAATCATCGAGGAAGAAGACCGTGACGCATTGCGCGCTGTTGGTTTCTCCGACCGCGACATCTGGGATATCGCGTCTGTGGCTGCATTCTTTAATATGACCAACCGCGTAGCAAGCGCGTCAGACATGCGCCCGAACAAGGCTTATCACGCGCAATCACGATGAGAATTTGGCTCGCGCTTTTGATGGGTGTTGCTGGGGCTGCGCAAGCGGTCGAGTTGCAACTGCCCACTGGCGCGCGCCAGATGATCACGCGCGATACGGTGGAGGACCGGTTTTTTGTGCCGGTGGCTCCATTTTCGGATGGTGCCTTACCGACGCAGATGATCGAGGGCACGATCAAGCGCAGCGCGTGGCGTATTGATGTGGTGGGCCTGACACCACTTCAACTGATCAATCCGCTGCGCGCGCAACTGGCGGAGGCGGGATACCGCGTTATACTTGATTGCTCGGCGCTGGTCTGCGGGGGGTTCGACTTCCGCTTTGCTGCAGAAGTGCTGCCCGCACCGAATATGTATGTGAACATCCGCAATTTTCACGTCCTTACCGCAGCGCTCGGACCTGATGGGGCGATCGAAGAGGCTGTTACCATTTTGGCTAGCGCATCCAGTGGTGCGTCTTTTGTCCAAATCATTCAGGCCGGATCAGAATACGTTGCCGTTGGCGTTGTGGCGGTTGCTGATCAGGCGACTGGCATCGCGGTCACATCCCAACGACGCGCGCAGCAAGAACTGTCGCAAAACGGGCATGTGGTGCTTGCAGGGCTTGAGTTCGAAAGTGGCACATCACAGCTGGGCGAGGTGCCATACACTGTGCTTGAGGAGTTGGCCCAAGCCATGCGGGGGCAACCTGATATGCGGATCGCCCTTGTGGGCCACACGGACAACGTCGGCAGTCTGGAAGGAAACACAGCCCTTTCGATCAGCCGCGCAAATGCTGTGCGGACATATCTCATCGAACGCTATGATATCGCCGCTGCGCGGATCGAGACACAGGGGGCGGGATACCTTTCGCCGCTGACAACCAACCTTACCGAAATTGGGCGCGAGGCGAACCGCAGGGTTGAAGCAGTGGTGCTCCAAAACTAAAAAAGCCCCGATATCGCAGAAGCGATACCGAGGCAAAGTGCACCGAGGGGAAATGGTGTCTTGGGTCTGGGTTACCAGTCGCTTGGGCCCTTTTCGGCAAACGAATGGACCAGAAAGTCGATAAAGGCGCGGACCTTTGGCTGGGTAAACCGGCCGGGAGGATAGACCGCGTAAATGCCTTGGGTCTCTTGTGGCAGGTCGGGGATCGCATCCACGATCAGACCTTTTTCCATCGCTTCCGAGTAGAGGAAGCTGGGCAAATAGGCGATGCCAAGGCCGGAGATTGCAGCGTTGAGCAAGGATTGCCCGTCATTGACGGAGAGCCAACCCGCTGTGCGAACCTGACGCTTTTCACCGGAGGGTGCCGTCAGCTTCCAGACATTGCCACTTGATTGGTTCGAGTAGTGCAAAAGCTTGTGATCATTCAGATCATCAATCTTCTCTGGACGACCATATTTCTCGAAATACGCGGGGGAGGCGATCATACGTTTTGTTGTTTCCGTCAACTTGCGCGCCCGCAGGGTGCTGTCTTCCAGCTCCCCGATGCGAACGGCCATGTCGAAGCCTTCGGAGATCAGCTCAACATAGCGGTTGTTGAGGACCATGTTGACAGTGATGTCGGGGAAATCTCCGAGGAATTCGGATAAGACCGGCGATAGATGGTTTACCCCGAAGTCCGTGGCGACCGAGATGCGCAGCAAGCCTGACGGTGCTGATTGCATCGACGTGACCAATGCGTCGGCCTCTCCTGCATCATTCAAAACGCGGCGGGCGCGGTCATAGTAGGCAAGGCCGATCTCCGTAGGGGAGACGCGGCGGGTTGTCCGGTTCAGAAGACGCGCCCCGAGGCGTGCTTCAAGCGAAGAGACGTGCTTTGAGACGGCGGATTTTGAAATCCCCATCTTCTTGGCGGCATCGGTAAAGCCCCCTTGATCCACCACGGTGGCGAATGCTTCCATTTCTGTCAGGCGGTCCATTGCCATCCCCTTCTATACTGTGTTCGAGGATCAGATATGGTGGTGGAATGGGGCGCAATCGGGGCAGGGATGGGACAGTAGCAAGGTAATTGCGCAACCGTTGATTGTTAGGAAACAGGTGAGCAGAGTGTTTCGGGCCCGAATCTAGAGCCACTTCATCCGGCGGATCAGCAGCAAAAGCACGAAGGCAAGTGTCGCCATAGCGGTACAGAGGATTGCGAAAGCCCGCTCGCTCTCGGCCCCAGGCATGCCGCCAACGTTGACGCCAAAAATACCGGTGAGAAAGCTGATGGGAAGAAAGGTGCCTGCGCTCAGGGAAAGCAGAAAGCTGTTCCGCGCCTGTTTGCGCGCAACATCAAGATCGCGATCATCCTGCACAGCGCTCAGGCGATCGCGTAATGCGTCTAACTCTTCCACAGCCACGGTTGTGCGGTTTGCAAGTTCCCGCAGGCTTGGGTGGTCACCCACATCCGGATCGGGACCATTTCCTCTGCGGGCTTTCCCGCGTTGAGGTTGATGCCGCGCAGATTGAGGATCAGCCCGTCCTCAAAGGTATCGCACCGTGGCCGTCGTTCACGAGTGAAAGACGGCCACGGAGTATTTTTAGCCAAGAAAGATAGAGCTTAGAGTGTTGCAGCCAGGCGGGTGCCTTGATCGATAGCGCGTTTTGCGTCGAGTTCGGATGCGACATCGGCACCGCCAATGACATGACAGGTTGTGCCCTTTGCCTCGAGCGCATCGGCGAGCGAGCGGTCCGAGAGTTGGCCTGCGCACAAAACAACCGTATCTGCGGGGATCACCTGTGGATTTTCGCGGGCTTCGCCAAAGGTGATGTGCACGCCGTCATCGTCGATGCGCTCATAGTTCACACCTGCGATCATATCGACCTCTTTCATCGACAAGGATGCGCGGTGAATCCAGCCAGTGGTTTTGCCGAGGCCTTTGCCCGGTTTGGAGGGCTTGCGCTGCATCATTGTGACCGCGCGCGCGGGTTTGTGCGGTTGTGGGCCTTCGGGGGCGAGGCCCGAACGGTGATCCTCGGTATCAGCAACACCCCATTCGCGCATCCATTCGGGCAGGTTGAGCGTCGTGCTTTCGCCATCTTGGACAAGATGCTCGGAGACGTCAAAGCCGATGCCACCAGCGCCTATGACAGCGACATGTTCGCCGATCTTGGCAGTGCCGTTCAAAACCTCGATGTAGCTGAAGACGTTGTCGCGGTTCTGGCCTTCGATTTGCGGATCGCGAGGGACCACGCCTGTCGCGATGATGACTTCGTCATAGCCGTCCAGATCGTTGGCGGAGACTTCGGTGTTGAGGTTCACGGTGATGCCGTGGTGGGCGACCATGGTGCGGTACCATTCGACAAAGCCCCAAAACTCCTCTTTGCCAGCGACCTGTTTGGCGAGGTTGAGCTGGCCGCCGATCTCGGCCGCGCGGTCAAAGACGGTGACGGTGTGGCCACGCTCGGCCGCGGCCAGCGCGGTGGAGAGACCTGCAGGACCCGCACCGACGATGGCGATTTTTTTCGGTGTGGACGCGGGGGCTAGTACCAGTTCTGTCTCGTAACATGCGCGGGGGTTCACAAGGCAGCTTGATATTTTGCCGCCGAAGGTGTGGTCAAGGCATGCTTGGTTACAGCCGATGCAGGGGGCGATATGGGCTGCGTTACCGTTTGCTGCTTTGTTCACGAATTCGGCGTCTGCCAGCATTGGGCGCGCCATTGAAACCATGTCAGCGCAGCCAGATGAGAGGACCTCTTCGGCAACCTCCGGCGTGTTGATACGGTTGGAGGTGATGAGGGGAATAGAGACTTTGCCCATCAGTTTTTTCGTGACCCACGCGAAGGCTGCGCGCGGGACGGAGGTGGCGATGGTGGGAATGCGTGCTTCGTGCCAACCGATACCGGTGTTGATGATGGTGGCGCCTGCCTTCTCGATCTCGACGGCGAGTTGGGCCACTTCGTCATAGGTGGAACCATTGGGGATGAGGTCGATCATCGACAAACGGTAGATCAAGATAAAGTCAGGGCCGACCGTTTCGCGGACGCGTTTGACCACTTCGATGGGCAGGCGCATGCGGTTCTCATAAGAGCCACCCCAGTGATCGGTCCGCTTGTTGGTATGGGTGACGAGGAACTGGTTGAGGAAATAACCCTCGGATCCCATCACTTCAACACCGTCATACCCAGCTTTTTGAGCGAGACCCGCACAGGCAGCGATGTCTGCGATCTGTTTCTCAATGCCCGCTTCATCAAGTTCGGTCGGCGGGAAGGGGGAGATCGGGGATTTGATCGCGGAGGGGGCTACGCATTTGGGGCCGTAGGCATAGCGGCCTGCGTGCAGGATTTGCATGGCAATTTTGCCGTCTGCTGCGTGTACGCGGTCGGTGACAATCTTGTGGTTTGCCACATCCTCATCGGTGGTCATCATCGCTGCACCGGGCAGCACTGAACCTTCCATGTTGGGTCCTATACCGCCCGTCACCATGAGGCCCACACCGCCGCGGGCGCGCGCAGCATAGAACTCAGCCACGCGGTTCCAGTCCTTTGTCTCTTCCAGTCCCGTGTGCATCGAGCCCATGAGGACGCGGTTTTTCAACGTGGTGAAGCCCAGATCGAGGGGGGCAAGCATGTGAGGATAACTGGACATATGAGGGACCCTTTTCGAGGTATAAGTTTGCGTGCAGCATGGCCATGAGACAGTGCATTGTCATTAAAGACGCGGCGTCAGTCGTTGGCTGCTGTCACCTTAACATCCAATGATGTAGGTTGATGCGTAAATGGATCAAAGAGTTGGACGCGGTATGACCCCTGAAGAGATTGAAAAGCTCCCCTACCGACCCTGTGTGGGTGTCATGGTGGTGAACGCGCAGGCGCAGGTGTTTGTGGGCCAGCGCCTCGACCGTAATTATGATGCTTGGCAGATGCCACAAGGCGGCGTGGACCCCGGTGAGGATCCGCGTGAGGCAGCATTGCGGGAGTTGGAAGAAGAGACGGGGATTACCCGTGATCTGGTGAGCGTTGAGGCGCAGACCGAAGGGTGGCTGCCCTATGAGCTTCCTCATGATCTGGTGCCAAGGCTGTGGAAGGGTAGGTTTCGCGGTCAGGAGCAAAAGTGGTTTCTGCTGCGGTTCAACGGAACGGACGATCAGGTAAATATCCAAACTGCGGAGCCTGAGTTCGGCGCGTGGCAGTGGCTGGCCCCCGAGGCGATGCTGGAGGGGATTGTACCGTTCAAGCGTGATGTCTACGTTCGCGTGCTGAAGGAATTTGGCGACCTGCTATGAGGGGTGTCTTATTCGGGGCGTTCTTTGCATGTGCGCCTGTCGCAGCGGCTGCATTGTCCTGTGCGCCGCATTCTGTTGAGGCTGCATTTCTTCAGGCGCAAGCGGCTGAAGAACAGTTTGTGATTGTGCAAGGCCGCCTTGGTTTCGATGCGGGGCAGTTGCCGAAGGTAGATTACAGCAAGCAGCAAGAGACGCCAGCGATGACGCTGATTGACGGAGAACTGCGTGGGTCGTCATTGTCCTCTGCAGGTTTTGCGACGCCCTACCAAAAACCTGTGACCATCGCTGTGGCGTGTTATGGCCCGTGGTGCTCAAGCGCGCAAAAAGGCACCGAGGTGCTTGCGTTTGTTGAGCTGGGGGAGGATGGCAATGTAATCAGCACCAATCCATGCGGCGGCTATTTGTTCACCTCGCCCACGCAACAGATGATCCGCGCGATCAAAAGTTGCTTTGTCGGTAAGGCCTGTGTGCCGCCTAAATAACGGGCATCCCATGCCCGGCGTTCTGTGGCAAGATACCGATCAGCCGTGGATCATCGTCGATTTCAACCTCACGCTTATACGCGGTAAAGCCGGAGCGGATATAGAAATTGAGTGCTTGGGGGCTGTCCATCGTGCAAGTGTGCACGTGAAAACGGCTGATCCCTGCATCCCATGCCCGCGTGATCGCCTCATTCATCAGATAGCGCCCGGCGCCCGAGCCGATGAGGTTTGAGGTCAGGCCGAAATAGGCGAGTTCGCAATTGCCACCCTCTTGAAAGTCGAGCTCAAGCAGGGCCTCATCCACGCCATCTTTTGTCAGGGTAAAGAACGCTCTGGTCGGGTCCTCAAGAAGAGCTTGTAGCGTTGCTTCTGCCATCTTGAGCCGCCCGTACCACATCCAGTCCAATCCCCCGACGCGGGTAAACACATCGCGGTACCATGCGCGCGTTGGTATGACTTGGCGAAAGGTGATCCCGTCGGGCAGATCAATCGGTTTGGTCACAGCACGCGCATGCATTTCGAGAGAGGTGACAACCACCGCAATCTTGCCCTCGGGCACCGCATACAAGCCATCGCCGAGCATCAGACAAGACCCGCTTTGCGGAACTCTTCCATCATGTCCTTCTCGGGGCGGGGACCGATATGGCTGATCACTTCGGAGCCGCACAGGTTGCCCATGCGCCCACAGGTCTCAAGGTCGCGGCCCGTTGCCATGCCATAGATGAAACCGGCGGCGAATTGATCGCCTGCCCCTGTGGCATCAACGGGCGTAATGCGGGCAGGCGCGGGAATGTCTACGCGCTCGGACCCGCGGATCAGGGTTACACCATCGCCACTGCGGGTGCAGACCATGACGGGGCAAATCGCTGCGGTGCTCAGCATTGCGCTCTCAAGGTCTTCTGTTTCGAAGAGGGATTTGATCTCAACCTCGTTGCCGATCACAAAATCCAACTCATGCTCAATCATTTGTAGGAAGTCGGCGCGGTGACGCTCTACGCAAAAGGGGTCGGAAATGGTGATGCCTGCCATGCCGCCGCCTGCCTTGGCCGCACGTGCTGCCTCGCGGAAAGCGGTTTTGCCTGCGTCCTCGTCAAAGAGATACCCTTCGAGGAACATGATCTTGGCATTGCCCGCGACCTGCGCGGGAACATCCGCTGATGACAGGCCCGTCGAGATGCCCAGATAGGTGTTCATCGAGCGTTCGCCGTCTGGCGTCACAAATATCATGCTGCGCGAAGTAGGGCGATTACCATCGGCGACGGGTGGGTTCACAAAATCGATACCGTTGTCGGTCATCGCATCGGCATAAAACTTGCCCAACCCATCGTCGCGTACGCGCCCGATGAATGCAGTGTTCAGGCCCAATGCCCCCACGCCCGCAATAGTGTTGGCCACAGCGCCGCCGGGTGTTTGCAGACGGTCACTCATCGCACCATAGAGTTGCTCTGCTCGATCCTGCTCGATCAGCTGCATGATGCCTTTTTCGATGCCCATGTTGTCCAAGAACGCATCATCCGAGTGGCTAATCACATCGACAACTGCGTTGCCAATTCCCACGAGGTCGTAAGTCTTCATTCGGTTTTGTCCTTGTATTGGCAGAGGTCTTTGATGATGCAGGTTCGGCATTGGGGTTTTCGCGCCTTGCAGTGATAGCGACCATGCAGAATGAGCCAGTGATGTGCGTGCAGTTGGAAATCAGCGGGGATATTATCCTCTACCGCGCGTTCAACCGCGTCCACGGTTTTACCCGGCGCAATGCCGGTACGGTTGCCCACGCGAAAGATGTGCGTATCGACGGCTTGTGCGGGCTGCTGCCACCACATGTTCAGCACCACATTGGCAGTCTTGCGCCCCACACCTGGCAGGGATTGGAGTGCGGCGCGCGAATTGGGCACGATCCCGTCATACTCATCCACCAATATCTGGCTCAGCTTGATGACGTTCTTGGCCTTCTGGCGAAACAGGCCGATGGTCTTAATATGTTCGATCACCGCGTCGAGCCCCAGATCAAGCATCTTCTGTGGCGTGTCGGCGATCTTGAACAGGGCGCGGGTGGCCTTGTTTACCCCTACGTCCGTGGATTGCGCCGACAGGGCCACTGCCACAACGAGCGTGTAGACATTTACATGCTCCAACTCGCCTTCTGGCTCTGGCTCGGCTTCTTGGAACCGCTCCATGATGGCGCGAATGGTGTGATAATCGAGTTGTTTTGATGCTTTGCTCATGGCGCAGATGTATGCGCAGGTTTCGGGTCGCGTGCAAGGCGAGGGGCGGATATTGTGGCTGCATGACACAGATGATGCACACCCCCGATGACCCCAGCCGCGCCTACCACTACGGCGTAATGACCCGTGCGATTGAGTTAATTGACACAGCTGATGCGCCACTCAGCCTTGAGACGCTGGCGGGCCAAATGGGCATGAGCGCCGCACATTTTCAGCGGGTGTTTTCCACGTGGGTCGGTGTGTCGCCTAAACGCTATCAGCAATACCTGACGCTTGGGCACGCAAAGTCGCTTTTGCGCGATCACTCTACCACGCTGGAAGCTGCATATGGTGCGGGCCTGTCCGGCACGGGGCGGTTGCATGATCTGTTCGTGCGATGGGAGGCAATGAGCCCGGGAGAATATGCCACTGGTGGTGCCGGATTGCAGATCAGTTGGGGCTGGTTCGACAGTCCGTTCGGTCGGGTGCTGGTTATGGGAACCGATAAGGGCATTTGCGGTTTGTCACTGTCCGCGCAGATGGGCGATGAGGATGCGATGGCCGATTTGCGCGCGCGCTGGCCCGCCGCTGAGTTCTGCGAGGACGCAGCGCTTTTGCGCCCGTGGGTTGAGACTGCGTTTGGCAAAGGGGAGATGACGGATCGGGCACCGCTTCACCTCATTGGCGCACCGTTTCAAATCAAGGTTTGGGAGGCGCTGTTACAACTGCAGGAGGGCCAAGTCACAACCTACGGAGATATTGCGAGTGCGATTGGCAATCCAAAGGCGGCGCGCGCTGTTGGAACTGCCGTTGGGCGCAACCCGATTGGATATCTCATTCCGTGCCACCGTGTGCTGCGTAAATCAGGGGAATTGGGCGGCTATCATTGGGGGTTGCCGATGAAACGAGCCATGCTCGGCTACGAGGCCGCGCGCACCGATAGCAGGTAATCTGCGCGAGATGCCGCTTATTCCCCCTAAACTGCCATTTTGTCGCGAACTATTCCGTCCTATAGAGAGGTTGTGAAATGAGTGCTTCGCCCGAACGAAGCCGAAACAGTAAGGCAGTATTCTATGACTTTTATGAAACTCCCCCTCGTTGCTGCAATGACGACTGTCATTGCGTTGGGCGCATGTACCAATCCAGAGGGCTCCATCCTTGCGGGTGAAAACGATCCGGACCAGCGCGCTAAGAATGGTGCGCTCATTGGTGCCGGTGCCGGTGCCGTAATTGGCGCGCTGTCCAAGGGTGACGGTAATCGCGACAAGGGTGCGCTCACCGGTGCGCTGATCGGTGCAGCCCTCGGTGCCGGTGGCGGTGCTCTTCTCGACAAACAGGAGCGCGATTTGCGCGCGAGCCTTGGCAATGACAACGTACAGATCACTAATACCGGAGAGCGTCTCATTGTGACGCTGCCGCAGGATATTCTGTTCGCTACAGGCTCCAGCACTGTGCGTCCCGACCTCCAGCGTGATCTGGGTACCGTTGCGAGCAACCTGCAAGCCTATCCAGACTCGACAATTCAGGTGATTGGCCACACGGACAGCGATGGTGAAGCCGCATTTAATCAGCAGCTCTCGGAAAGCCGTGCCAATGCGGTCGCATCGATCCTGTTGGGCAATGGCATCAGCAATTCGCGCATCCAAGCCTTTGGTCGTGGCGAAAGCCAGCCCGTTTCAAGTAACTTGAACGCTGAAGGCAAAGCGCAAAACCGGCGCGTCGAAATCGTGATCCTGCCAAACGCGGCTTGATCCTCTTAACATTTCGAAGAAAAGGGCTCCGATGCGCACCGGCATCGGGGCTTTTTTTGTATGCCCGCGCAGGAATGAACAGACCCTGTGCGCCGGTGGCCCTTGAGACTTGGGGGGAATGCCTCATTCTATCTTTTAACAGATACTCAGAATGAGGAACATTCCATGGCCATCCCCAAACTTCTCGGCATTTCAGGCTCCCTGCGCAAAGGCAGCCATAACTCTTTGCTTTTGGCCGAGGCTGCGCGCCTGTTTGGCGAAGCTGAGTACAACGACGCTGATATTAATCTGCCGCTTTATAACGGTGACGACGAAGAGGCGCATGGCGTCCCCGCTGCTGTAGATGCGCTGGCACAGAAAATCGCGGATGCGGATGCGGTCCTGATCTCGACGCCCGAGTATAACAAAGGCCCGTCAGGCGCGCTCAAGAACGCTCTCGATTGGGTTAGCCGTTCGCAGGTCAAGCCGTGGGGAAACAAGCCCGTTGCGGTGATGTCGGCCGCTGCAGGGCGCGCGGGTGGTGAACGCACGCAATTGGTCTTGCGCGGATTTATGGTGCCGTTCCGCCCGCGTATCCTTCAAGGACCTGAAATCCATGTCGCCGCCAGCTATGAGGCGTTCGATGACAACGGGCACCTCACGGGTGAGATGTACATCAACGATTTGACAGCATTGATGAAAGCGCTGCGT
>CBDTVN010000063.1:0-15846 GCA_965364195.1 uncultured Sulfitobacter sp.
GCCCAATTTTGAGCCACGTCATCGGTTACCCAGACAGTCAAGTCACCATGCCGTCTTAGACTTTCATTGTATGCAGACCAGTTCGTGACACGGTACTTTGCTTTGGGAATTTTGGCGCGACGGGCATCATTGAATTTGTAGGGCATCTACCATCGATCGCGTCAGAGAAAACGTCCGAAGTACTGCGACCCGGCGATCCATGCAAAAAGGCCGCAGCAGGCCTATACGGGGTCTCGCGGCTGTTGGAAGGTGCACATCTATTACCAGAAATACGTTGCTTCGGAAAACACCCTTGCGAGAGTTGGGTAACCTGTGCGAGTAATAGGGAGCTTGGTGTTCCCGTGCGGAGCCTAAGAGGGAATCTGGTGAGAACTTGTTCAATACCAGAGCCGCCCCCGCGACTGTAAGCGGTGAGCTTGCGCCCATTATCCCACTTGCCCACACGGGGCAGGGAAGGGGGGCAAAGGCCACGACCCGCGAGCCAGGAGACCTGCCAAGCGTAACGGTGAAACCAATTCCGTCGGGTGTGACGGGCAGGAGTGAATATTATGACGAAGAACATTACAACCCGTACCGAAACCCAAAACGTATCGCGTTATTTGCCCGTGCTTTTCGCCGGTGTCTTGGGTTTGGCGGTCATCATATTGGCCGGGCACGTACAAGCCGCGGCATTGCATGATGCAGCACATGATGTGCGCCACGCGACCGGCTTTCCCTGCCACTAAAATGACCCAGAAAATTTTGGTCAGCGCGTTGTTCGCTGGTGCATTGGCGGGCCTGTTGGCCGGCCTGTTGCAGTTGCTATTCGTGCAGCCTGTTTTGCTGCACGCAGAGCTTTATGAAGGCGGCGATCTGGTGCATTTTGGCGGCACGCTTGTGTCTGCCAACCCAGAGCTGCCCGGGTTTGAGCCGGTCCGTGACGGGCTCAGCCTCGTATTTACGATGCTGACCTACACCGGCTATGCACTACTTTTGATAGCGGCGATGTCGTTTGCGGACGAACGCGGGTTTGGCGTGGATGCGCGTACGGGCATTATCTGGGGGATCGCCGGTTTTGTGGCGTTCCATTTGGCGCCGGGCATTTCGCTTGCACCCGAGGTGCCGGGCGTTTCAGCAGCTGATGTCGGTGCGCGGCAGATTTGGTGGTTCGCGACCGTTGCCGCAGCAGTAATCGCCTTGGCACTCATCGCATTCGGCAAAAGCTGGGCTGCGTGGGGTGTTGCAGTGATACTGCTAATGGCGCCGCATCTTATCGGCGCACCTGAACCAGCAACGTTTGCAGGCACGACACCACCCGAAATTGCGGGCCTGTTTGCTGCACGCGCTTTTGGTGTGGGACTGGCAGCATGGGTTATCCTCGGATGTGCTGCAGGTTTCTTTTGGCGCCGTGAAATTGAGCGGGTGCACTGATGGACCGCCTCGGACTATTTCTCATCGGCCTTGTTTTTGGAGGCGGAGTTGGCTTCCTTGTCGCCGCTTCCAACGGTATCACGCTCGACGGTCACGACCATGCAATCGACCACGGCGCAGGGCATCAGATGGCAGACGGGGATCATGGCAACCACGATGCCCCGCTCGAGGTGGTAGGCGGTGCTGTGCCCCGCGTTGAAATCATGGTGATGCCTGATCCGGTTTCCGGCTTTAACGTACATGTGATGACCACAGATTTCACCTTTGCACCGCGTGCCGCTGGGATGGTACATGTTGAAGGTGAAGGCCACGCGCATGTTTATATCGACGGCACCAAATTGTCGCGGCTTTACGGTGAATGGATGCACATCGCTTCGCTGCCCAGTGGCGAGGTCGAGGTCGAAGTGACATTGAATTCTAATGATCACCGCACCCTGAGCGTTGGGGGGAAGCCTATTTCGGCCAAGGCAATGGTGACCGTGCCATGACCACGACACTACACGTTTGTACAAAATGCCTTGGCGGCCAAAGTGCTGAAGATGACGCCTTGCGCCCCGGTCGCCTGCTGCATGCCGCGATCATGGAGCAGGGTGCGCCCGACGGTGTCACCGTACGCGCTGTCGAATGCCTGTCGGCCTGCTCAAATGGCGCTTCTGTTGCCTTGTCTGCACCGGGCAAGTGGACCTACGTCTATGGCCGTATGACAGCTGAGGATGCGAGCGACATCATCGCTGGTGCCGCCGCTTATGCTGAGACGGATGACGGGCTTGTCCCTTGGCGCGCTCGGCCTGTTATTTTCCGCAAGCAAAGCCTTGCCCGCGTTCCCCCGATGGAGATTTCCGATGAATGACCAAAGCAATTCCGACCTGAGCAAGATACCGGTTACCGTGATCACTGGCTTTCTTGGCTCTGGTAAAACCACGCTAATCCGGCATTTGATGATGAACGCGGGTGGCAAGCGCCTGGCCATTCTGGTCAATGAGTTCGGCACCGTGGGAGTCGATGGTGATATCCTGAAAACCTGTGCAGACGAAAACTGCCCTGCCGAGAATATCGTCGAGCTGGCAAATGGCTGTATCTGCTGCACCGTGGCCGATGATTTCATCCCGACGATAGAGGCGTTGATGGCGATGCCAACCCGCCCCGATCACATCCTGATCGAGACATCGGGTCTTGCGTTGCCCAAACCTTTGCTCAAGGCGTTTGATTGGCCTGCGATCCGCTCGAAGATTACGGTAGACGGTGTGATTGCCCTGGCCGATGCCGAAGCGGTTGCAGCGGGTCGCTTTGCTTCCGATGTGGCAGCCGTCGATGCCCAGCGTTTGGCCGACGAGAGCATTGACCATGAGACGCCGCTGTCAGAGGTTTTTGAGGATCAAATCTCGTGTGCCGATATTATCTTGATGTCCAAAGCTGACCTTGCTGGTGAGGCAGGACTGGCAGCTGCGCGCACGATCATCGAAAACGAATCTCCGCGCAAAGTTCCCATTTTGCACATGAGTGAAGGGGTTATTGACCCTAAAGTGATCCTTGGCCTTGGTGCCGCCGCCGAAGACGATCTGGACGCGCGCCCCTCGCACCATGACGGGCACGATGACCACGAGCATGATGATTTCGACACCATTGTCGTGCCTATGCCAGAGGTTGACGATGTCGATGCACTGGTTGCTGGCATCGAGAAGCTGGCGAATGAACAGCAGGTGTTGCGGGTCAAAGGCTATGTTGCCGTAACGGGCAAGCCGATGCGCCTTTTGGTGCAGGCAGTGGGTGCGCGGGTGCGTCACCAGTTTGACCGCCCATGGGGCGCTGATACGCGGCAGGGTGCCTTGGTGGTGATCGCCGAGCATGATCACGTGGACGAGGCGAAAATCAAAGCAGCACTGGGCGTCTAAATGCACGTCGTATTCCGCGAAAGTCATGGGTTGGAGGACACCGAGGCTCCCTTTGATCCGGGCCAAACCCCCGGCGATCTGGTGGTGCTTTCGTTCTCCGACAGTGATCTTGGCGCTTTCGCGGCAGGCTGGGAGCGGGGCGGTGGGCGTAACGGTAAGCTGCCCACGTTGCGCTTATGCTCACTTGTCGCGCTGCGTCATCCAGCCAGCGTCGACAACTATGTCGAGCAGACCCTGACGGGCGCAAAAGGCGTTCTGATACGTCTGATCGGCGGTGAGAATTATTGGCCCTACGGGATCATGCAAGTGCAGGACCATTGCCGCCGTCATAGTATTGCATTGGCGATTTTACCTGCTGATGGCCGCGAGGACCCGGCCCTTGATGCCCATTCTACTCTGCCGGTTTCAACTTTGCGCCGTCTCTCCGCCTTGTGTGATGCGGGAGGTGCTGTTGCAGCCCAAGCAGCACTTGCACAGCTTAGCCTTGCAGCGGGTCTGTATGCGGGGCCTGTGTTAGGGTCAAAAACAATCCCCCCGTGCGGATTTTACGAGACTGGAAAGGGCGTTGTGCCTGAGCCAACGAAGACCGGCGCGTCTGTGGTTGTTACCTTTTACCGCAGCTATCTTACTGCTGCCGATTTGGCCCCGATTGACGGAATTATGGCAGAGCTTGCGTTGCAGGGCTTTGCGCCTGTGGGTGTGTTCGTTCCGTCGCTTAAAGCAGCTGCGGCGAGGGATTTCCTCGCCGAGGCACTGCCCGAGATACAACCTGTCGCCATTATCAATGCCACCGCGTTTTCCGGCCGTGGCGCCGATGGTGTCTCCCCGCTTGACGGACCGGGATGTCCAGTGTTTCAGGTCGCACTGTCTACCGCGCGGCGCAAGGAGTGGGCACAGGCAGAGCGTGGTTTGTCCCCCGCTGATCTTGCCATGCATGTGGTCCTGCCAGAGGTGGACGGCCGCGTGTTTGGTGGTGTTATCAGCTTCAAATCGCCAGGCAAAAAAGACCCCGATACGCAATTCAGCCGCTTTGCCCACCGCGCGGATGCGGAGCGGATCAAAGGAGTAGTCGCCCGTATCTCTAGCTGGCACAGATTGGGCCAAACGCCGAAACCCGCGCGCAAGTTGGCAATGATCCTATCGACATACCCCGGTCGCGTCGATCAGATTGCGCATGCCGTGGGCCTTGATGCGCTGGCCAGTGCGGAGCAGATGTTGGTGGCTCTCAAAGAGGCGGGTTATCACACAACAGAGGGCCAAGGTTTTGGCAAGAGCCTCGCATATCAGAGCCTGACGTGGCCCGTGTCCGAATATCGTAAGGCCCTCGCGGATTTACCTGCATCGCTTCAGGCTGATTTGGAAACGGCATGGAAAGACGCGGGTGCAGACCCGATGGTGCAGGGCAATCATTTCCATTTCCCCGCACAGCAGTGTGGTAATGCTCTGGTGGCGTTGCAGCCTGAACGTGGTGCAATAGATCAACGCGACACCGATTATCATGATCTGGCCCGTGTGCCGCGCCATTCTTATGTGGCGTTTTATCTGTGGCTGCGCGCGCAGGGCCATCATGCGCTTATCCACGTTGGCGCGCATGGCACGCTGGAATGGTTACCCGGCAAAGCAGTCGCTTTGTCGGATACTTGCTGGCCCGAAGTTCTGATCGGTGATTTGCCTGTCATATACCCTTTTATCGTCAATGACCCCGGTGAGGCAGCACAGGCTAAACGGCGTATCGGGGCAATCACGCTGGGCCATGTCCCACCGCCCTTGAAAGATAGCGAAACACCGGATGGGTTGCTGCGGCTAGAGCGTTTGCTAGATGAGTACTCGACTGCTGACGGTCTTGATCCCGCGCGTCGCGATCGCCTGATTTCAGCCATTCGCGACGAGGCACAAGCGGCCGGTGTCGAGGCCGATCTCGATATTCCGCAAGACGCTTGCGCTGCCGAGGCGATAACCCGGATCGATGCCTTCGTCTGTGATATTAAGGAAAGCCAGTACGGCGATGGTCTGCATGTTTACGGGGCGGCTGAGGGTGAATTTGACGGGTTGCTGACTGCGCTGGACGGGCGGCGCGTGACCTCTGGCCCAAGCGGCTCGCCGTATCGGGGGCGCAGTGACGTGCTGCCAACGGGACGGAACCTGTATTCGGTCGATCCGCGTGCTGTTCCGTCCAGGGCTGCCTATACCCAAGGTGTGAAACTCGCCGAGGAGCTGGTGCGCAGACATTTGCAGGATCAGGGGGACTATCCAAAGTCCCTTGTGGTTGATCTGTGGGGCTCCGCCACAATGCGCACGGCAGGCGAAGAAATGGCGATGGCGATGCATCTCGCGGGTCTTTCGCCAAAATGGGATGAAAACAGCGACCGCGTCGGTGGTTTTGAAATCCTGCCTTTGACCTTGTTGAACCGCCCTCGCATTGATGTGACCTTACGTGTTTCTGGCCTGTTCCGCGATGTGTTCCCCGGTTTGGCACAGATATTCGAGGCGGGTGCCGCTGCTCTGGCTGAGCGCGAAGAAGCCGCAGATATGAACCCATATTTGTCAAAGTCTCCCCGTGTTTTCGGCCCTAAACCGGGGCTTTACGGCATGAATATGGATGCTGCCCTGACCGATTATTCGGATGCCGGTCGCGATGCGGCGGGTCAAGCTTGGCTGAAAGCCAGCGAATGGACGATCGATGCACAGGGCAACGCCGCGCAGGACCGCGCAGCGCTGGAGGCGCGACTTGTGGCGTCTGACGGTTTCGCCCATGTGCAGGATCTGACCGAAACGGATATCCTTCTGGCGTCTGATTATGGAACGCATGAAGGTGGGTTTGCCGCAGCTATGGCGCATCTTGGGGCTGATGCCGCCCTTTATCACATCGATGCCACCCGTCCTGATAATATCAGCGCACGCACGGTTCCGGAAGAGATTGCCCGCGTTGTGCGCGCGCGCGCGGCCAACCCCGATTGGGCGAGTGGTATGATGCGGCACGGGTTCCGGGGTGGCTCCGAGATTGCGGCGACACTGGATAATCTGGCTGCCTTTGCGCATCTGACCCGCGCTGTACCTGCACATTTGTTTGATTTGTATTTTGACGCAACGCTGGGGCGTGCTGATTTAGTTACGTTTATGGAGGCGGAGAACCCCGCAGCACTTGCTGAAATGCAAGCGCGGTTTGCGGCACTTTTTGATGCCGGTTTGTGGGTCACAAAACGCAATTCGATCCACGCCGCGATGGAAGCGGCGCAATGAGCGGGCTCCCTGAAATTGCTGCAAAAGCTGCACCTCCCGAGGTAAAGGGCTGGTGTCCCGGGGCCTTGCGTCCGATGCTGTCCGGTGACGGATGGGTCGTGCGCATCCGCCCACCCTTAGGCCGGTTGAGCCAGAGCCAAGCAGCAGGGATCGCCGATCTGGCAGATGCACATGGCAACGGTATGCTTGACTTGTCCAACCGCGCCAACCTTCAAATCCGGGGCGTTACAAAAGCCAGCCATGCGCCTTTGATTGACGGTTTGAAGGCGCATGGATTGGTCGACACAAGCGCCACAGCCGAGGCCCGCCGCAATATCATTGTCACCCCCTTTGCAGACGATGACGCCTACCGGTTCGCCGCCTTGCTTTCAGACGCGTTGGCTGAGTGGGAGGGGCCAGAAATGCCTGGCAAGTTTGGCTTTGCCATTGATACCGGACCTGTCCCCGTCTTGCGCGGCAGCCCTGCGGATATCCGGCTGGAGCGGGATGCCATGGGCGGTCTCTTGATATGTGCTGAAGGGTGTGATCTTGGACAGGCTGTAGTGGATGGCCTCGCAGTAACAGCGATGATCGCCTTGGCGCGGGATGGTTTGAACAGTGGTTCAGGATCGCGGATGCGAAAGCTGCTCGTGAATGGATTTAATTTGTCGGCCCGTTTTAGCGTACAGCGCCAGCAGGTCGAACATGCGTCCGTGCCGGGCGCTGTAGCCCAAGGCTTTCTGACGGCTCTCGCATTTGGTCAGATCCAAGCAAAAACCCTGCGAGATCTTAGTCATTTGGGTGGGCTTCGGATGACCCCGTGGCGCATGGTGCTTATCGAAAACCTAAAGGAGCCTCCAATGTTGGCTGATATGATAACGGCCCCTGATGATCCGTTACGGCGTGTTGTGGCCTGCACCGGGGCGCCATCATGTACCCAAGCGTTCGCGGCTGTGCGACCGATCGCGCGTGCTCTTGCGCCGCGTGTGCCAAAGGGAAAGATTTTGCATGTGTCTGGTTGCTCCAAGGGCTGCGCGCATCCCCGCGTGGCGGCCCTGACGGTGGTTGCAGCACACGATGGTTTCAATTTTGCGGCAAACGCCCTTGCAAGCGATACCCCTGATCGGTGGCGACTACGCCCCGAAGACCTGAGCGAGTTGATTTAATGCCCCACACCTACATCACTGATGGCGCCGAGATTTATCGCCAATCGTTTGCGACTATCCGCGCTGAGACCAATCTGATGCGGTTTTCGCCGGAGGAAGAGATAGTCGCTGTGCGCATGATCCATGCTGCGGGAATGGTAGGGCTTGAGCCCTACATCCAGTTTACCGATAGCATGGCGATAGCTGCGCGCGCTGCTCTTGAGGGCGGTGCTCCAATCCTGTGTGACGCCTATATGGTCAGTGAAGGTATCACCCGTAAGCGCCTGCCACGCGAAAACGAAGTGATCTGCACGCTGCGTGATCCTGCTGTGCCGGATATGGCCAAAGAAATGGCAAACACGCGATCGGCTGCAGCACTTGAATTGTGGCGACCCCACCTCTCTGGTGCGGTGGTTGCAATTGGGAACGCGCCGACTGCGCTGTTCCATTTGCTCAACATGTTGGAAGACCCCGACTGCCCGCGCCCCGCTGCGATCATTGGCTGCCCTGTGGGGTTCATTGGTGCGGCAGAGAGCAAGGATGCGCTTATGTCTGACAGACCGGTTCCTTCATTGGTCGTTCAGGGGCGGTTGGGTGGCTCTGCAATTACAGTGGCGGCGATTAACGCGCTCGCAAGTCGGGTGGAATGATAGAATGGGCAAGGTAATATGCGCGGGGCTTGGCCCAGGTGATCCTGACCTGATGTCGGTAAAATCGGACCGTACGATTCGTGGTGCGGACCATGTCGCGTTCTTTCGCAAGAAAGGGCGGGCAGGGCAGGCGCGCACAATCGTCAAAGGCATGCTGCGCGACGATGTTACTGAATATGCGATGGAGTATCCGGTCACGACCGAAATCCACTTTGACAGTATCGAGTACCGCCAGCTTTTATCCGCCTTCTATGATGATTGGGCCGCGCGTTTAGAAAGTGTTGCGGCAGATCATGATGTTGTTGTGCTGTGCGAAGGGGATCCATTCTTTTACGGCTCGTTTATGCATTTGCACACGCGGTTGCAGGGCAGGGTCGAGGTTGAAGTATTGCCAGCTATTCCTGGCATGGTCGGCTGTTGGAACGCACTGGGTGAGCCATTCACGTGGGGTGATGACGTGATGACGGTACTTATGGCTACGTTGCCTCAAGCTGATCTGATCGACCATATGCGCCGTGCCGATGCATTGGTCATCATGAAAACAGGCCGAAATTTACCCCGTGTCAGAGCCGCATTAGAGGCTACAGGCCGTCTCGATGCTGCATGGCTGGTCGAAAAAGGGACAATGCCGGACCAGCGCATCGCAAAGCTGTCTGATGTGGATGTCGATGACTGCCCATATTTCGCGATCGTTTTGGTTCATGGCCAAGGGCGCCGACCAGAGGCCGCAGAGTGAGCGGCTGGATTGCCATCGCAGGTCTTGGGCCGGGGAGAGACGATCTTGTGACACCCGAAGTGACCACGATGCTTGCGCAAGCCACAGATGTGATCGGCTATATTCCCTATGTTGCTCGGGTTGCACCGCGTTCAGGTTTGACTCTGCATCCGACAGATAACCGTGTTGAGTTGGACCGCGCCACCCATGCGCTGCAATTGGCGCAGCAGGGCGGGCGAGTTGCCGTCGTTTCCTCCGGTGATCCTGGCGTGTTTGCAATGGCGTCTGCCGTGTTTGAGGCATTGGAAAAGCAGCCTGAATATGCAGGTGCAGATATCCGCGTTCTGCCGGGCATAACGGCAATGTTGGCAGCGGCCGCGCGGGCGGGTGCGCCCCTTGGCCATGATTTTTGCGCCATTAACCTAAGCGATAATCTCAAACCTTGGTCGATGGTGGCACATCGGTTGCGACTTGCGGCGCAAGCGGATTTTGCGATGGCGTTCTATAACCCGAGGTCAAAATCACGGCCCCATCAGTTTGCTGAGGCGCTCGATATCCTTCGTGCGGAATGTGGGCCCGAACGTTTAATCACCTTCGCCCGCGCCGTGAGTACACCAGACGAGGTTCTGAACACTGTCACCTTGGGTGAGGCGACACCAGAGATGGCGGACATGCGGACTGTTGTTTTGGTCGGGAATTCGGCCACGCGCCGGGTCGGGCCATATGTTTATACACCGCGCAGTGCGGAATGACCCAACCACTGCATCACCGCACGCGTATCATTGGCAATTGCTGTTTCAGGCAGGGCAGGTCGGTCCGCCAACAACACCGGCAACCTCAACGTGCGCGCTGCATCCAGCTTAGCACGCGCACCACTTCCACCAGAATTTTTTGCGACGATGTGAGTGATGCGGTGGTCCGTCATCAACGCAAGGTCACCTTCATATGTAAACGGTCCCCGATCCAGAACCGTTGTATGACGGGGCAAAGGCACGGGACCTTCAGGCGCATCGACCAGCCGCAAAAGGTAGTGATGCTGAGGGGCTTCCGCGAATACATCGATGTGCTGCTTACCGATTGCGAGGAAAATTCGCGCGGGTGTCTTTGGCAAACGGGCCGACATACTTTCGATATCAGGGAAGAACTGCCAATCGTCACCCTGTTGCGGAGCCCAAGGCGCACGTTCAAACCGGATCAAGGGGATTTGAGTATTGGCACAAGCAGCATGGGCATTTCGGCTCATCGAAGCGGCGAAAGGGTGCGTGGCGTCTACGACATGGCTAATGCCCTCTGCCACAAGGTAAGTACGCAGACCATCCACACCTCCAAACCCGCCGATGCGTGTTGGAACGGGTTGCGCTACAGGGGTTTTGGTCCGGCCTGCGTAGCTGAACATAGTCTCAATACCAGCAGCATGCAGAACTTTGGCCATCTGGCTTGCTTCGGTTGTTCCACCCAGAAGAAGGACGCGCTGCATGTCTGATCCTTGGCTCAAAATCATTGGATTGAACGAAGATAGCCTTGATGGGTTAGGCGCCGCAAGTCGTAGAGCATTGGATGCAGCAGAGTTCGTTGTTGGGGGCGCGCGGCATCTGGATCTGGTCCAGGCGGGTGCACGCGGCGTTGCATGGCCCGTCCCGTTTTCGATTGATCCGGTGCTGGCGCATCGCGGGCGGCGTGTTGTGGTGCTGGCATCGGGCGATCCGTTTTGGTTCGGCGCAGGGGGCAGCCTTGTGGATCATCTGGAGCAAGATGAGTGGCAGGTATTTCCTGCGCCCTCGACGTTTCAACTGGCTGCAAACCGCTTGGGTTGGCGCATGGAGGAGATTACCTGCCACGGTCTTCATGCAGCCCCTATTGCGCGGTTGCGATCGGTGTTGGCCCCACGAGCGCGTTTGATTGTTACCATGCGAGACGGGACCGCCCCGTCCGAACTGGCCGATTGGTTGGTATCCCAAAATGCAGGTGCGGCCGAACTTACTGTGATGGAGCGTCTTGGCGGGGAGAAGGAGCGGGTCAGGACAACGCGCGCGGATGCGTTTGAGTTAACCGATGTTGCAGCGCCGGTTTGTGTGGCGATACAGCTACCGGGTGGTGTGGGTCTGAGCCGTTCACCCGGTCTGCCTGATAATGCATTTACCCATGACGGACAAATCACGAAATCGCCCATCCGCGCGCTGACGTTGTCGGCCCTTGGACCCCGCCCCGGCGCGCTTTTGTGGGATATCGGTGGCGGTTCGGGGTCGATCTCGGTTGAATGGTGCTTGGCTGGAGGTACTGCCATCACGTTCGAGATGCGCGCGGACCGTGTACAGAACATCAAACAGAATATCGCGGACTTTGGATTGGATCACCGGATGTCTGTCGTTGAGGGACCAGCGCACGAGCGGCTATCGGAGGCGCCTGCGCCGGATGCAATTTTTGTCGGTGGCGGTGGCAACCTTGCCCTGTTCGAGAGCCTGTTCCGGCATGCGAAACCTGGCACACGGTTGGTTGCAAACGGTGTGACATTAGAGACCGAGAGCCTCCTTGCCACGCTTCACAGTGAACACAAGGGCGATCTACTCCGACTTGAGCTGTCCCAAGCAACGCCGTTGGGGCGCATGCGCGGATGGACGGCCGCCCGGCCCGTTGTACAATGGAGTGTCACGCTATGATCGTTGCAGGGATCGGATTTCGCGGTGCTGCCGAGACGGACTCACTGCGTGCGGCACTCGCCAAGGCAGTCGAACGGTTGGACGCCCCCCATATTGATAGTCTTGCAACGTTGGATAAAAAGGCGCGGATGGGGGCGTTTTGCGCGCTAGCAGGAACGCTGGGGGTCGATATCATAGCCGTTGCTGCCGAAGACTTGCGCGCGCAAGAGACGCCCACTAAGTCGCAGCGGATAGAGCAACAGTTTGGCACTGGATCACTCGCCGAGGCATCCGCCTTGGCGGCGGCAGGTCCAGGGGCTAGTTTATTGGTTGTGCGGGTGGTCTCACCTGATGGTATGGCAACGGCAGCCATCGCAGAATCAGCGGAAGGACGCAAAACATGACAGTGCATTTTATTGGCGCGGGGCCGGGGGCGGCGGACCTGATTACCCTCAGAGGACGTGACCTGATCGCGGCGTCGCCCGTCTGTCTATATGCGGGATCGCTGGTCCCTGAAGCATTGCTGTCCCATTGCCCTGAGGGCGCACGGATCATCAACACGGCGCCCATGTCGCTGGATGAGATTATGGATGAAATTGCCGCAGCAGACGCAGCAGGCAAAGACGTGGCGCGGCTTCATTCCGGTGACCTGTCTGTCTGGTCTGCAATGGGAGAGCAGTTGCGCCGCCTGCGTGCACTTGGGATCGCTTATGATGTGACACCCGGTGTGCCGTCCTTTGCTGCAGCGGCGGCGACCTTGGCCTCAGAACTGACGCTGCCCGGTGTTGCCCAATCTGTGATTTTGACGCGGACCTCTGGTCGCGCTACTGCGATGCCCGAAGGTGAGACGCTGGCGAACTTTGCGCGTACGGGTGCGACATTGGCCATTCACCTGTCAGTTCATGTTCTTGAAAAAGTTGTGACGGAGCTGACGCCGCATTACGGGGAGGATTGCCCTGTTGCGGTCGTTTGGCGGGCAAGCTGGCCGGATGAGCGGGTTGTAAAAGCAACCCTTGGTACCTTGCAAACCGCAATCGGGGAGGAGATGGCGCGCACGGCGCTGATCCTTGTCGGCCATGCAATTGGATCAGAAGATTTTGGCGAAAGCAGGCTCTATGCCGGTGATTACGACCGCCGTTATCGCCCTGTTGGCACACAACCCCGTTTTCCGGAGGCGTCATGATACCACCAGGACTGATGATCTCGGCTCCAGCATCGGGGACTGGCAAGACTACATTGATGTTGGGTCTTTTGGCTGCGTTGCGCAGCCAAGGCATTGAGGTGCAACCGTTCAAAAGCGGCCCGGACTATATTGATCCTGCGTTTCATGGCGCGGCAGCCGGACGCAAGTCTTTCAACCTTGATAGCTGGTCCATGGACGCGGCGCGGATCGACGGCCTGGTGGGGAATGCTGCGGGCGCAGATTTGATCCTTTCTGAAGGGTCGATGGGTCTGTTTGACGGTGTTGCCATTCCGGGGGCCTCGGGAAACGGTGCCAGTGCCGATATTTCTGCGATGCGCGGTTGGCCTGTCGTGCTGGTCCTTGATGCATCGGGTGCTGCGCAATCTGTGGCGGCAACAGCACTCGGGTTTCGTGAGATGCGCGCAGATGTCCCGCTCGCCGGTGTTGTCTTGAACCGTGTTGCTTCGCCTCGTCATGAGGCGCTGATCCGGGTGGGCATGGACGCGCTGGGGATCAAGGTTTTGGGTGTGCTTCCCAAGCGCAAAGAGATGGAGCTGCCCGAGCGCCATCTTGGCTTGGTGCAGGCGGGCGAGCAGGAAAACCTGCCGCTTATTCTCGAAAAAGCAGCCGAGTTCATCCGCGAGCATGTGGATATAGATGCGTTGCGGGCAGCAGCGGCTGGTGGCGTTGCACAGACGGCAGCGCCCAAGGCCATTATTCCGCCGGCAGAACGGATCGCGTTGGCGCAAGACAATGCGTTCGCCTTTATCTATCCGCATTTGCTGGCGGGTTGGCGTGCTGCGGGGGCGACGATTTTGCCGTTTTCACCGCTCAATAATGAGGCGCCGGATGACAGCGCTGATATTTGCTGGTTGCCGGGAGGCTATCCCGAATTGCATGCAGGCAAGTTGTCTGCCGCTCAGGAATTTCGGGATGGTTTGACGCGTTTTGCGCAAACACGCGCCGTGCATGGCGAATGTGGGGGCTATATGGCGTTGGGCGCAGGGATTATTGACGCAGACGGCGAACGCCATTCGATGGTCGGACTACTGGGGCTCGAGACGTCGTTCGCCAAGCGGAAGATGCACCTTGGGTACCGTCAGGCAGAGCTTTTGGCGCCCTTGCCGGGGCAGGCCTTGGGCGCAAAGCTGCGTGGTCATGAATTCCACTATGCCTCTATTATTGAAGAGCCCGACACGCCTCTTGCGCACATCGCAGATAGCAACAACATTGAGGTCCCCGAGACAGGGAGTTATCGCCAGTTTGAAGGTGGGGGGCAGGCAAGCGGCACATTTTTCCATCTCATTGCCGAAGCTCAATGACGGGTTTCGTGTCTTTTGTGTCTTCGGGTCCGGGCGATCCCGAATTGTTGGTGGTCAAGGCTGTGAGCCGGCTTCAGGCGGCAGATGCTGTGCTGTTTGATGATCTATCCTCGGGCCCGATCCTTGCGCATGCGCGAAAAGATGCGGATCTGGTCGGTGTAGGTAAGCGGGCCGGCCGCGCTTCACCCAAGCAGGACCACGTGAGCCGTATTTTGGTAGAGTATGCTCAAGAAGGGATGACAGTTGTCCGCCTAAAATCTGGCGACTGCGGCATGTTTGGGCGGCTTGAGGAAGAGATCGTAGCACTACAGGCCGCTGGAATTCCTTTTGAGATCATACCTGGTGTCACCAGCGCATCGGCAGCGGCGGCGGCGGCAGGTATACCCCTGACGCGCAGACTAACGGCGCGGCGGGTTCAATTTATCACGGGTGCTGATATATCGGGCGAGTTACCTGCCGAGACGAATATGGCCGCCCTTGCGGATCCGATGGCGACAACTGTGGTCTATATGGGCAAGCGGACCTTCCCGAACCTTGCGCGGCGTTTGATGGAGCACGGGTTGCCCGGTGACACCCCGGCGATGTTGGCCGAGGCGGTCAGCACGCCGGCACAGCGCGTGCAGCGCCTGACAGTTGAAACGCTTGCCAGTTATTTGTCAGAGACGACAAGCAGCACCCCTGCACTGATATTCTATGGCCCTTTGGCAGAGCTTGATCAGTGATGATGCGGATGTATGTCTGCGCTACCTGTACGGAGGTCAGCAGCGCGTTTGCTCAAACGCTCAAGACTGCAATGACTGTCGAGGTGGTCGAGGTCGCCTGCATGTCTGGCTGCACCCGCGCGCAGACCGTCGCCTTTCGCGAAGCGGGCAAGGTCGCGTATCTATTTGGTGATATCGGGGAGGCTGATATTCCGGATCTCCAGAATTTTGCTAAGCTGTACTCAATCTCAGATGACGGACATTTTGAGGATGCACGCCCCCTCGGCACACTCCGCACCAAAGTAATGGCGCGGATTCCGGGGGTAGGATGCAACTGACACTTATTGGTATCGGAACAGGCAATCCCGAGCATCTGACGCTTCAGGCTATCCGTGCCATGAACGCAGCGGACCTGATCCTGATCCCGCGCAAGGGCGCTGGAAAAGACGATCTGGCGGATTTGCGCCGCGATATGTGTGCCGAAGTGTTGACTGGCGAGGTACCCCTGATTGCCGAGTTCGATCTGCCGGTACGTGACCCCACAATTCAGGACTACGAGACGCGGGTTCACCACTGGCATGATGCGATTGCTGCGGTTTGGTCAGATACGATCGGGGCACACACAGGGGCGCAACATATCGCTTTGCTGGTTTGGGGGGATCCGGCACTGTATGATAGCACGCTGCGTATTGCGGCGCGGTTGCGGCCGGCACCGCAGCTCAATGTGATCCCCGGAATCATGTCAATGCAGGCTCTAACGGCTGCTTTTGCTATCCCGTTGAATGATATTGGCGCGCCGTTTTTGGTAACAACGGGGCGACGCTTGCGCGATGAGGGATGGCCTGCAGGTGTTGACCGTATCATCGTGATGCTGGACGGGTCCTGCGCATTTCAGGAGTTGCCGCCGGAAGGATTGCACATCTGGTGGGCGGCATATGCTGGGATGGCACAGGAAATTCGCATAGAAGGTGCT
>CBDTVN010000064.1:0-15762 GCA_965364195.1 uncultured Sulfitobacter sp.
ACCTCGCGCCCCTCGACGCCTGCGGTCCGCACATCCCGCGCCACGCTCACTGTAATATCCCCAGCCCCGGCAGCCTCCGCCGCCGACAAAGCCGCCCCGCGCAGCACATCTTCCAACCGCGCCAGCGCCGTATCCGCATCGCCAAAATCCTCTGGCCCAGCAGTCAGATGCACGCGGTATCTCCCCTCGCTCGGTGAGGTCACCGTTCCTGCCTCCCGCATGGTTACACGGCCCACCACCGCGCCAATCGCATTCGCCACAGCCGCATGCTCCGGCAGAATCATCTCACATCCCAACCGCGCGCCAACCGCCGGATAATACGTCGACGCCGACGCTCCCAACCCGATTACCGGAACTGCCAGCCCCGTCTCCAACCGCACCAGACCGTCATGCCCACCTAGCCCACGCTGCATCAACACATGCCGCGCCAACACACTCGGCTCCACACCAAATCCCGTTTCTTCTTCTGCAAATGCAGTCTCTAACAAGGCTAATGCTGTCTGATGCTCCAATCGCTTCACAATCATGCGCGCCATCACCTCTGGTTCTGCCGCCAGCCTGTCACCTGATCCCGTACGCCGCCGCCCGAACAACGCCAGCGCCTTGCCCGCCGCCTCTGCATCCCACGCATCCGCCAGCCCCAAAACATGGCTCGCATCCGATGGCGTTACCCCCGCAATCTGCACCAGCCCGCGCTCCATCAACCGCTTGAGCGCGCCTGTCTCGATCCGGCTGCGCAGCACATCTCCCAACGGATGCACCCCGTCCCCGATCCGCTCCAACAACGCCAGCTCACGCGACCCAAGGCCCTCCATAGTTTGCCCGGCAACGGCCCGCACAAACCGCCCATCATGCTCACCCGGCAATGTCGAACGAAGCTGCGAATCCAACGCGTCATGCACCATCTTCGGCGCGTCCAACGCAATCAACGATATCGGCAACAACCGCCGCGGCCCAAGGGTCACCCCCCCGACCAACCCTTCGGTCACAAAATGCACCTCGCTATCGCCACCAAGGCCGGTCGTGCGCATCGCAACAGCCTCGACCATCGTGCGGTATGGTCCCACCTGCGCACCCGCAGGATCAATCGCGGGGCGCCCATCCTTGAGCAGCGCCACATCCGTCGTCGTCCCGCCAATATCAGACACCAGCGCGTGGTCCGCTCCCGTCATCCACCGCGCCCCGACAATAGACGCCGCAGGCCCGCTCAAGATCGTCTCAATCGGTCGCTCCCGCGCCTGCGCGCTCGAGATGAGCGCCCCATCCCCCCGCACCACCATAAGCGGCGCCACAACACCCAAATCCTGCAGGATATCTTCCGCCCGCCCTATCAAACGGTCGATCATCCCGATGAGCCGTGCATTCAGCACTGCCGTCATCGCCCGCTTCGGCCCGTTCAGCTTCGCCGATAACTGGTGCGAGGCGGATACAGGCCGCCCTGTCATCTCCGCCACAATCTCCATCGCCCGCAGCTCATGCGCAGGGTTTCGCGTGGCAAATTGCGAGGCAACGGCAAACCCACCAACACCCGCGCCGTGGTCCGCCAAGAATGCGCGCAATCCATCCTCATCAAACGCCACCGCCTCACCGCCGGCATGGTTATGCCCTCCCGCCAGAACAACATGTGGATCGCCCTTTAACGCTTCCAACAATCCGTGCGTCTCTAGATCGCGCTCCTTGAACCCAATATAGACCAGCGCCACGCGCCCGCCCTGCCCCTCCACCAAGGCATTCGTAGCCAATGTCGTCGACAAAGATGCCAACGCGATATCACCTGCGGCGACGCCTGACTGCTCCAGCACCGCAGAGACCGCACCACCCACACCGATGGCCAGATCGTGCCGCGTGGTCAGCGCCTTGGCACTCGCAACGACTTCTTTCTCATCACGAATAAGAACCGCGTCCGTATAGGTCCCGCCCGTATCCACGCCCAAAAGCAATGCCATCGGCCTCTCCTCAAAACTGTTCAGAAATGTCTATCCCAGAGGCGGCGGAGTGCCAGCCCCAATAGCGTCACAGATCGCTTAAACGCGCCACCGCCCAGCGCGCAGCATCCGCCACCGCCACATCAGGATCATCGCACAACCCTTGGGCTTCCATCCGTAGGGAAGCATCGCCAGAATTCCCAATCGCATATAGCACGTTGCGCACAAACCGGTCCCGCCCGATCCGCTTCACAGGCGACCCTGAAAACCGTAACCGAAACGCCGCATCATCCAGCTGGACCAATTCCGCCAATGTCCCGCCCGCACTCCCGTGATAGCGCATATCACTCGCCGCGACGGCAAATTTGTTCCACGGACACACGGCCAGACAATCGTCACAGCCGTAGATCCGGTTCCCCAACCGTTCGCGCAGCTCTTCCGCCACAGGTCCCTTATGCTCAATCGTCAGATACGAAATGCACCGCCGCGCGTCCAATTTGTAAGGCGCCGGAAAAGCATCCGTAGGACAGATATCCTGACAAGCCGTGCAACTCCCGCAACGGTCCACCTCAGCCGTATCCGGCTCCAATTCCAAGGTCGTAAAAACAGACCCTAAAAAGGCCCAATTCCCCCAATCACGACTCACAATATTGGTGTGTTTACCTTGCCACCCCAGACCCGCCGCTTGCGCCAGCGCCTTTTCCGGCACGGGTGCGGTGTCCACAAATACCTTCACCTGACACGGCTCCTGCTCGATCAGCCATCGCGCCAACCGCTTGAGCCGCTTCTTCACAACATCATGGTAATCGCGCCCTTGGGCGTAGACCGACACCGCACCCAAATCCGGTCGCTCTAAAATAGCCAGCGGATCATGCTCTGGCGCGTAACTCTCCGCCAGCATGATCACAGAGCGGGCCTCGGGCCACAAAACGGACGGATCACCGCGCCAGTGCACGCGCTCCTCCATCCAACCCATCTGACCGTGATATCCAGCATCCAAGAACGCGCCAAGCCGCACAGGCACTTCCGGCACCGCATCTGGCCTGCACACTCGACAGGCCACAAATCCCTCCGCCAATGCCTGAGCGACTACGCGCGCCTTTAGGTCCATTCTCTATTTTGCCTCAAAACTCAAATCCAGCCCCACAACGGGCACCACAAATCGCAGAATCAAAAATCCAGATTATTATAATGCTTCGGTGGCGTGAAACCCGGCACTTGATCGGCCAACAAGGACCGGAACGCAGGCCGCGATTTTATTTTCGCGTACCAGTCCTTCACCTCTGGGCAACTGTTCCAATCCACATCGGAGATATAATCGAGGGAGGACAAATGCGCAGCCGCTGCAAAATCCGCCAGCGTCATCACATCCCCCGCAAGCCAGCGCCGCTGGTCCAGCAGCCATGTCATATAACCGAGGTGAAACTTGATCGCCCGCGCACCCGCCTTCACGTTCTTGCTGTCGGGATATCCCGCTTTCATCATCTTCTTGTTCACCCGCTCATAGAGCAGTTTAGACGTAACCTCGTGATGAAACTTATCGTCAAACCAGCTCACCAACCGCCGCACTTCAAGCTTTTGCGCGGGATCCGACGGCAGCAGCGAAGGCTCGGGCCGTGTCTCTTCAATGTATTCACAAATCGCCGCACTCTCGGACATCATAATTCCGTCGAGCCGCAGCACAGGAACTTTACCCGCAGGATTGCGCCGCAGAAAGTCTGGATCCTGCTCCCAATACCGCTCCTCCACCAGCTCCACTTCGATCTTTTTTTCGGCAAGGCTCAGCCGAATTTTCCGGCAGTAAGGTGAAAGAGGAACGTGGAACAGGCGGGCCATGATAAATCCGTTAATGGGGTCCTGCTATCAATGCCTTGTGGCGCACCAATATTCAACTCTCGAAACAATCCGCCCGACCATCGGCCTTGATCGTTGCAGCACCCGAGCGGATTTGCGCCGCCCGTTTCTTGATATAATTTGTGGGCCGCGACGCGCTGCGGGTCTTAGGCGAAGGCAACACTGCCGCCAATTGCGCCGCTTGCCGCGCGCTCAGCGCTTCCGGCCCAACATTGAAGTAATGCCGCGCCGCCGCCTCAACGCCAAACACGCCTTCGTCGAACTCGGCCACGTTGAGATAGACTTCTAGAATCCGTTGCTTAGACCAAATCGCCTCCACCAGCGGCGTAATACCAGCCTCCATCGCTTTACGCACCCACGTGCGACCATGCCATAGATAGACGTTTTTCACCGTCTGCTGGCTCAGGGTCGACGCCCCGCGGTTTGACCCTTCGGCAATCGCCATGCGGATGGCCTTCACATCAAACCCCCAGTGTTCGCAAAAATTCGCATCTTCGGCGGCGACAACAGACCGCGCCATGACAGGCGCGATCATCCGCATCGGCACCCATTCATGATCCACCCCACCCAAGCGACGAGACTCGCCCAGCATATAGATCGTCGTGGGCGGGTTCACGATACGCCCCAAGAAGACCGCCCCCACCATAAACAGCGATACAAAGAACAAGCTACGCCAGACAAACCGCCGTATTCGCCGACCAAAGGGGAGGCGCACCGCCTCCTTCACTGGCGCTTTTGATTTGGGTTTTGCTTTTGTGGTTCGTTTGGCCATGCGAAATCTATAGCTCCGGTGTGCGGCCTTGTGAACGACCGTTAGCCCTGCTGATTATATCAGCCAAAGCCGTGCCCAGAAGAGCACTCCCTTTGGGAGAGGGGTGCGTTTCATCACTGCAAACTGACTGGGGTCAGATTTTTCAATGAAATCCTCACCCTCAAGGGGTTATCCGTTGGGGGGCCTTCCAAATTCCGCTTTATCTGTCCTTCCAGCGATGCCAGATCGTCAGCGCAGCCTGTAAAAGGCTTTCGAGGAGAATTATAATACCCCATCCACAACACCTTTGCGCCGCCGCGTTGGAACCCTTCGTTAAATGCCGGAATAAAACCGCTGCTACCGTCCTGTGAGATCAATTCAGTGACAAGTGCGCTCCAGTCACCACATCTACAATTGCCTGATTGGATGTCCGGTTCCACGCCATCACCGAATTCCCGATCATCAAAATATCACCCCCTCCACCCGGGGTGACGGCTGCACAGTTGCTCAGAAAAAGGCGCGCGCTAAGCACAAGCGTAAGGCAGGAAATTATTAAGTACTTGATTATGTAGTGTATTTAGCACCTTCACGCTTTGCAGAAAAGGTCACGCGGCCATCAGGCAAGTCGCCTCAATACGCTTGACCACCCTCCGTGCCGCAAATGTTCGGTTTTTGACATTAGCCAATTGCGGGAACAGCGTAAGCAGCTCCGCCTGTTGCGAATCGCCCTGCTGGGCCAACCCTGTATCGGGCAAACAACTTTCGGAGGCACAGCCATCCGCAAATACAATCTGGTGCGCGTCAAACAGCAGGTGAATATACTCAACCATACCGCCCTCGACGACCCGCACATCCTCGCCATTCACAAGATGCTTGGCCGCGACCAATACCTCATCACAGCCCATCAACAATTCCGCCCGCCAGTCCGCGATCAGCATCCTATGCTCGGGCGAGACCATAAACGCCCGCGCATTGCCGATACTCCCCGCCTCAAACAGAATCGGTGCAAAGCTGCCATAGGCCCGCACTGTCTGGCGCAGCACAAGCCGCACAGGTTGCGCACCATTGTCCATCGTCTTGACCAGATCACCAACTTCAATCTCCTCAACCGTTTTGGACCCACACATCATGTCGATAATCGCGCCTGCGGTAAAACACGTAGGCCCAAGCGTTCCCACGGGCATATTTGTGCTGGTATTGACAAATGTGCTGGACACAAACGTCCCGTTCTGGAGCGCTTGCCCGTCATTGGGCGTAAATATCGCAGGATTCCCCCCCGCAAGGTACAGCGTCACGCCGGTATAGGTAACATTGCCGACCCCAGGCACGTTGATCGTAATGGTGTCATCGCGCCACACCGACGTGATCGCAATGCCCTCGAACGTATCGCCGGCACCCGTCCCGGAATTGATGCGTCCGTTGTCATTGTTATCGACGAATTCGCCCCGCTGAACGCTCAACGAGGTGCCGAACCCCGGCGGATTACCCGGGTCCATTGTGAAATACTGATCTTTGTATGTGGTCGGCATGACGCGCATCCTTGACTATGGTTAAGCCTAAGATGCGCGTAAAATTAGCCGAAAATGTGCCGCTGATTGTTTCCAAAAAGGGTCATACTGTGTCAGCGAAACACATTGTTTCTTTCGCTGACACAATCGTTAATGAGCCTACTCCGCAGGGATAGACTGCTCCTCAATCCCCAATGGCGCGGGAATACGGCTGAGCATTTCCTTGGGACAAATTTGGACAAAATTGCCCCGCTCCAGTTCCCAATGCTGCAAGATATCCATGGCCTTGCGGCTGTCCGTCTCGGCTGCATGGCGCTCGATCAGGCCTTTGAGCTGAGCTTCCCAATGATCCGTGTTCACCGCACAATGTACCAGTGTTTCATGGTTCATCATATCCACCGCGCGTCCGTCAGGATCATAGAGATACGCCATCCCGCCGGTCATGCCCGCGCCAAAGTTGGCACCGATCTCACCCAGTATAACAGCCACACCTCCGGTCATGTATTCACACCCGTTGGAGCCACATCCCTCGATCACAACTTGCGCGCCAGAGTTGCGCACAGCGAACCGCTCGCCTGCACGACCCGCCGCAAACAGGTAGCCGTCTGTTGCGCCATAAAGGACAGTGTTGCCGATGATTGTGTTCTCTGACGCCACAATCTTGCTGTTCATCGGTGGCCGCACAACAACCGTGCCGCCGGACAAACCCTTACCGACATAATCGTTGGCATCCCCTGCCACGACCAGCTTGAGCCCGGGCGCCGCAAAGGCCCCCAGCGATTGCCCTGCCGAGCCTGTCAGGTTCACCGTCAGATGGTTGCCTTGTAACTCATTGCGCATTCCAAACCGTTTAACGATATGGGATGAAATCCGCGTGCCCACTGAGCGGTGCGTGTTCTGCACGGCATAGCTAAGCTGCATCTTCTCCCCGTCCTCAAGGAACCGCACCGCATCCGCCACGATCTGCGCGTCCAGTGTATCTGGCACCGCATTGCGCGGCTTTTTGCGGTCATAGACCTCATCCATCTCCGCATCGACCGAGATCAACAGCGGGTTCAGGTCAAGATCATCCAGATGCGCCGAGCCGCGTGAGACCTGCGTCAGCAAATCCGCACGCCCGATGACATCATCCAAGGACCGCGCGCCAATACTCGCCAAAATCTCGCGCACTTCGGTGGCATAGAATGTGATCAGGTTCACAACCTTATCGGCATTGCCGGTAAACTTGGCGCGCAAATCCTCATCCTGCGTACACACACCTACAGGGCAGGTGTTACTCTGGCACTGGCGCACCATGATACAGCCCATGGCGATCAACGCCGCTGTCCCAATCCCGTATTCCTCAGCACCCAACATCGCCGCCATGACAATGTCGCGACCCGTACGGAGCCCACCATCAGTGCGCAAAGTTACGCGGCCACGCAAGTTGTTCATGCTCAGAACCTGATGCGCCTCGGTGAGGCCCATCTCCCACGGCAGACCCGCGTATTTGATTGAGGTCGCAGGCGATGCACCCGTACCGCCGTTATGGCCGGAAATCAGGATCACATCCGCCTTCGCCTTAGCAACACCCGCCGCAATCGTGCCAACACCAGAGGAGGCGACCAGCTTCACAGTAACCTTACAGCGCGGGTTGATCTGCTTGAGATCGTAGATCAGCTGGGCCAAATCCTCGATGGAATAGATATCGTGGTGCGGCGGCGGTGAGATAAGCGTCACACCGGGCGTCGAATGGCGCAGCCGTGCAATCAGCTCCGTCACTTTCATACCGGGCAACTGCCCACCTTCACCGGGCTTGGCACCCTGCGCGACTTTGATCTCCAGCTCTTCACACTGGTTCAGATACTCGGCCGTCACACCAAAGCGGCCAGACGCCACCTGCTTGATCTTGGCACTCGGGTTGTCACCGTTCGGCTCTGGGTGGAAGTGCGCGGGATCTTCGCCGCCCTCACCACTGTCCGACTTTGCGCCAATACGGTTCATGGCCACGTTCAACGTCTTATGCGCCTCGGGCGACAACGCCCCCAGCGACATACCCGGTGTCACAAACCGCTTACGAATGGCGGTGATGCTCTCGACTTCTTCAATAGGAACTGCAGCCCCCAACGGCTTGAGCGCCAGCAGATCACGCAAATGGATCGGCGGATTGCTCTGCATCTTGGCCGAATACTGCTTCCACATCTCGTAGGAAGCACGGTTACACGCGGATTGCAGCATGTGCATGGAGGTCGCTTCCCACGCATGTGTCTCACCCGATTTGCGCGACTTATAGAAACCACCAATCGGCAAAACGGTATCATTCCCGCCCCAGCCCTTGGTGTGCACTTCTTCCGCCTTGCGCTGAATCCCTGTGATCCCGATCCCGGAAATACGGCTCGTCATTCCCGGGAAATACTCCGCACACATCGCGCGGCTCAGGCCCACGGCCTCAAAATTCAGACCACCGCGATAAGAGGACACAACAGAAATCCCCATCTTCGCCATGATCTTGAGCAAACCCTGATCAATCGCTTCACGGTAGCGCGCAATCACTGCCGTGAGGTCACCGTCAAGCAACCCACGACCAATCCGGTCCGCCAAACTATCCTCTGCAAGATAAGCATTCACAACCGTCGCACCACAACCGATCAGCACTGCAAAATAATGCGGGTCAATACACTCCGCCGAGCGCACGTTAAGCGATGTAAACGTCCGCAATCCTTTACGCGTCAGATGCGAGTGCACAGCAGAGGTCGCAAGGATCATCGGCATCGCCACCTTGCCCTCACCGCTCATCTGGTCAGTCAGCACAATATGCCCCGCACCGGAACGCACCGCATCCTCGGCGTCCGCACGGATACGGATCAACGCGTCATTAAGGTTCGTTCCACCTGCTTCAAACGTGCAATCCAGCGTCACCTTGTCGGCGTTGAAATGGCCCATCAGCTCGTCAAACTGGGCATTGCCCACAAACGGGCTGTCCAGCACCAAAATCTCCGTCTGGCTGCTATCCTCGTCGAGCACGTTCTTAAGGTTCCCGAACCGGGTCTTAAGGCTCATCACGCGGAATTCGCGCAAGCTGTCAATCGGCGGGTTCGTCACCTGAGAGAAGTTCTGACGGAAGAAATGGCTCAACGGACGGTACTTATTCGACAACACAGCACTCGGCGTATCATCCCCCATCGAGGCCAGCGTTTCCTTACCGTCCTCCGCCATCGGCGCCAGAATCTGCTCCAGCTCCTCAATGGTATAGCCCGCCGCGATCTGACGGCGGCGCAGCTCGTTACCCTCAAATATGGGCTTCTCGGTCACACCCAAAAGCTCTTCATCCAGCTCGTTGATCTTCCCGACCCAATCCCCGAACGGGCGTGCCGCAGACAGCTTGTCCTTGATCTCAGTATCGCCAAACAGCTTGCCTTCTTGCATGTCCACAGCCAGCAACTGCCCGGGTCCAAGCGCGCCTTTGCGCACAACACGCGCCTCGTCCAACGGCACCATGCCCGTCTCAGAGCCCGCAATGAGCATTCCGTCAGACGTCACAACATACCGCATCGGCCGCAGACCGTTCCGGTCTAGACCCGCACAGACCCAACGCCCGTCTGTCATCGCCAACGCGGCAGGACCATCCCATGGCTCCATCACGGAGTTGCAATAGGAATACATATCACGCCACGCTTGCGGCAACTCGATTGCCTGCTTGGACCACGACTCCGGCACCAGCATCGTCTTGGCCATCGGCGCAGAACGTCCCGCACGCACCAGAACTTCAAAAACCGAGTCTAATGCTGCCGAATCCGACGATCCCGCTGCGACAATCGGCTTAATATCTTCCGCCATATCGCCGAACGTCGAGGATGCCATGCGGATTTCATGGCTTTTCATCCAGTTCAGATTGCCCTTAAGCGTATTGATCTCACCGTTATGGGCCAACATACGGAACGGCTGCGCCAACCACCACTGCGGGAAGGTGTTCGTGGAGTACCGCTGGTGATAAATCGCAAAAGCACTCTCGAACCGCTCGTCCATCAGGTCGGGATAAAACTCCGCCACCTGCTCCGCCAGCATCATGCCCTTATAGATGATCGAACGGCAGGACATGGACGCGATATACAGTGTCGGCACTTGCGCCGCGATCGCCGCCTTTTCGATGCGACGACGGATGACGTACAGCTCCCGCTCAAACGTCTCCTCATCCACACCCTTGGCGTTAGAGATCAGGATTTGTTCGATTTCGGGCCGTGTCGCATTGGCCTTCTCGCCCAGACATTCCACCTTTACCGGCACATGCCGCCAGCCGTAGATATAGTACCCCATGCGCAAAACTTCAGTTTCGACAATCGTACGGCACGTCTCTTGCGCAGCGAAATTCGTGCGCGGTAAAAACACCTGACCCACGGCCAGCATCTCGTCCATGCGCGGTGTATGCCCTGTGCGCTGCACCTGATCATAAAAGAACGGCACAGGGATTTGAACGTGGATACCAGCACCATCGCCGGTCTTGCCATCCGCATCCACAGCACCACGGTGCCAGATTGCCTTGAGCGCCTTGATCCCGTTCTCGACAACTTCGCGGGTCCGCGAGCCGTCGATGTTCACGACCAGACCAACCCCACAAGAAGAATGCTCCTCCTCGGGCGAATACAAACCCTTCTCGGCCACAAATGCGCGTTTCGCTTCTTCACGTGCTACCCATGCGTCATCATATTTGGTCATTTTGTATCTCCTTCATCTGGCCCGAAAAGGGCTATTGTCTCGGTGGTCGTCATTTTCTTGTGTGCGCCCGAAAAAGCGTAGCCTTGGGGGCATTGGTCAGCAAAAAATTCGACCTTCAAAACACCACCCCCCGCGTTATCAAAAAGGCCTGCCGCCAGATTGCGCGCACCGTCATGGGGTGTTCCGTACCAAAGCGTCGATCCACAGATGCCGCAAAATCCACGCTCAGCCCATTCGGACGAGGCGTAGGTTTGCGCAGGTCCCGTAACGGTGATGCTGTCTGCCACAGTTTCAAGGGAAACGAACGCACCCGATGTATGGCGGCGGCACATGTCACAATGGCAGGCACGTACGCGCGGGTTGTCTACGGCGGCACTCACGTGGACCGCACCGCACAAACACTGGCCTTCGATGTGGCGCTGATTAGTCATTGTCCATCTCCAAAATGTCAGCTCGTTCAAGCGTGGCACGGACCATCTCAGGCGAGATCACAACACAATCGTCTCGTATCTGATCCGGCCTGCGACGATAGGCGGCAAATTTCTCGGCCATGACCTCCAGAGCCGCGTCGGGCCGGCCTGCGAATGCCTCACGTGCCACATGTCCCAGCATATTAGACCGTTTGAGCACCAGCGAAACTCCATGCCCCGTATCAGGCATCATCAAAACGTGCACATTCTCACCTTCGGGAAAGCGGGAGAATTGCGGGAACTCGCGCGGGCGGTCGCCGTAAATGACGATGTACTGCGTGTCAGCAGCCATATGCCCCGCCAACCCGCGCACCAGATGATTCTCAATCCGAATGCGCATCGCCATCCAGCGTGGATCGTCACCCACGACCTCCGGGTGGACCGACGCCTGCGGCGACAGACAAAATGCCACATCCACCTTCGTATGTGCAGCGATCAGCGCCGCTGCATAACCGCCCATAGAATGACCTACAGTGACAACACGGCGGATGCCCCATTTTGCCACATGCTCCTCGATCACCTGTACGATTTGCTGGATCAAGCCGGGACCGTTGAGCCATGTGCGATGCGGATCGATGATAAACAATGCAGGCGCCTTGCCTTCATCTGTGGCAATACGCGCAAACTCCACGCCTTGCGGTTCGGTCTGGCTTTGCCCGACACCGGAAAACGACACCGTCAAAACATCGCCGGTTCCTTCATGCGCTAGCACCCGCAACTCAGGCGTCTCGACCAACGGCACAATCGGCAATCGTTTAACCATCACCATAGCGTGCGTCCTGCGCCAGCAAGGGGCTGCAATGCACAAAGGAGCTGATCATTAAGTGATGTCATATCGCCTCTTGGATTTCGTCGGCAATGCCGATCTTCCTGTCCGTCTGGACACAACCTGCTGCGGTGCCAGCCCTGATGCTCAGCACCGCAATGATACGCTTATTCCGCTGCCATTATCGCAGTTTGATCAAATGATTGCACGATCGCCTCAGCACAGTCGCGTCCGTCCTTGATCGCCCAAACAACCAGTGACGCACCGCGCACAATATCACCTACGGCAAAGACACCCTCGGCCTCGGTACGGCCCGTGATGTAATCCGCCTTTACAGTTCCCCAACGGTTCACCGGCAGGTCAGGACAATCCCAAAGCGTCGGCAGGTCCTCTGCCTCAAAGCCAAGCGCCATAATCACCAGATCAGCTCCTTCAACATAGTCGGAGCCTTCAATGATCTCGGGCGCCTGACGCCCCGTCGCATCGGGCTGACCCAGACGCATCTTCTGCACCATCACGCCATTCACAGGCTCACCCGTGAACCCTTTGGGCGCGCTCAACCATTCAAAAACCACGCCCTCTTCCTCTGCATTGGCTACCTCGCGCTGCGATCCCGGCATGTTGGCACGGTCACGGCGGTACAGACATTTGACTGAAGTCGCGCCTTGACGAATTGAGGTCCGCACACAGTCCATCGCCGTGTCACCGCCACCAATCACCACAACCCGCTTACCCTCGGCATTCAGGCTTCCATCAGTGAACGCTGGCACATCGTCGCCAAAGCTCTTCTTGTTAGACACCGTCAGGAAATCAATCGCGCGCACAACACCGTCGGCACCCACACCCGGAGCGGCCAAATCGCGGCTTTTATACACACCTGTCGCGATAATCACCGCGTCATGGGCGGCGCGAATATCGGCAAAATTGATGTCTTCACCCACCGCACAGTTGAGCTTGAAGGTAACGCCACCTTCCTCCAACTGCTTATTGCGGCGCATGACCACTTCCTTCTCCAGCTTGAAACCGGGGATACCATAGGTCATCAAACCACCCGCTCGGTCATAGCGGTCATAAACGGTGACCTGCACGCCAGCACGGCGCAGAAAATCCGCCGCAGCAAGGCCACCAGGCCCCGCGCCAATAATCCCCACACTCTCCGCCCGCTCATGGTTCGCCACGATCGGCTTAACCCAACCATTCTCCCACGCGGTATCGGTGATATACTTCTCTACCGATCCAATCGTAACGGTGCCATGACCGGACGATTCAATCACGCAGTTGCCTTCACACAGGCGATCCTGCGGACAAATTCGTCCACAAATCTCTGGGAAGGTATTGGTCGCCTGAGACATCTCATAGGCTTCTTGCAGCCGCCCTTCGGCGGTCATACGCAACCAATCGGGGATGTTATTGTGCAGCGGGCAATGCGTCTGACAATAGGGCACGCCACATTGGCTACAGCGGCTCGACTGCTCCTTAGCTTTCGCCTCGGCGTACTCCGCGTAAATCTCGTGGAAATCTTCTTTGCGCAGGTTGGGCGGACGCTTCTCCGGCATGTCCCGCTCAATATTGGTAAATTTCAACATAGGTTGCTTGGCCATGACGTACGATCCTTCATTCCGCTTTGGAACGTTGGATAAACTAAGCCTTAAGTAAATAAAAGGCAGTAGTGCTGACCTATATGTCGATTTCAACATGCCGTGTTACAGAAATTTGGTGTAGGTCGTCAACTATTAGGTCCGAATTGATTTCGGAACCTCAAAACCCGCTGATAAGAAACACTAACGCAATCGACCCGATGATAATCCGCCACCAGCCAAAAAGCGCATACCCATGCTTGCTCACATACCCAAGCACCCATTTCACCACCAAGACAGCAGTGATGAACGCCATGACAAAGCCTACAGCGATCTCGTTCAGCGCAGATACATCCAGCACATCGCGATTCTTATACAGGTCATATGCAAAAGCTCCCGCCATCGTCGGCATCGACAGAAAGAACGAAAACTCCGCCGCCGCACGTTTGCTCGCGCCGAGCATCAGCGCACCGACAATCGTCGCTCCCGACCGCGACACACCCGGCACCATGGCGAGACACTGGATAAACCCGATCTTGACCGCCATCGCCAGAGGCAGCCGCATCGCATCGTCATGCTTCACAGGCGGCGCGACACGGTCCACAAAGACCAGCACAATACCACCCAGTATCAACATCACAGCAATCAGCATCGGCGTCTCGAACAGCACCTCCTTGATGAATCCATGCGCCAGAACACCGATCACCGCAGCAGGCAAGAACGCCAACAACACACTTGCGATAAACCACCGTGCACCGGGGTCATGCGGAGCCGCCATGAACACTGACGTCAGCCGCGAGGCATAAAGCGTCAGGATCGCCAAAACAGCGCCTAACTGGATCACAACCTCAAACGTCTTGCCCGCAGAATCAAACCCGAGGAAGTGACCCGCCAGCAGAATATGCCCCGTGGAGGACACAGGAATAAACTCCGTGAGTCCCTCAAGAAGCCCAAGAAGTGCTGCGATAATAGTAGTGTTTTCCATCAGCTGGAGCGCAGGTTGCTTGCCGATTCCTTGATTGCATCGTACTGGCCGGACGGGCGGAACCGCCACAGGTATTCCGGCAGTACAGACACCATCGCGGTCGGCTCAATACCCAGCGCATCAAAGCCCTTAGCATCCTCCGCCACAACATTGTCCCGCGCCAAATTCTTCACCTGATCGCGCGTGATCATGCCATTCTTCACCAGCCCAAGCGTGACCTTTTCGAGCATATCGAATCCAAATGCCATGATCTTGGCCGCGAAAAATGGAATGTTCAAAACCAAACGGCGGCGGCGGATCACGTCCAGCATCAAGGTCATCAACTCACGGAAGGTCATCGTCACCGGACCGCCAAGCTCATAGATCCCCTTGGCCTCTCCCAGTGCACCCATCACCGCAGCCTGGGCCACATCATCGACGTAAACCGGCTGGAATCGTGTCTTGGCCCCCACAACGGGCAGCACCGGCCCCATCCGCGACATGCCCGCGAAGCGGTTGAAAAATTCATCCTCGGGCCCGAACACAATCGAAGGCCGCAAAATCATCGCGTCAGGCTGATGCTTCAGCACGCCCGCTTCGCCTTCGGCTTTGGTCCGCGCATATTCACTATCACTTTCCAGATCAGCACCGATGGCAGAAATCTGAACCATCCGCGTAATGCCAGCCTCACGCGATATCCGCGCGATCCGCGTAGCACCCTCGGACTGCACCGCGCCAAAGCTGTTCTTGCCACTCTCGGCCAGCACACCAACACAGTTGATCACCGCATCCGCACCCAGCATCACAGAGGCCACCGAGGCATCATCACGTATATTGCACAGCACAGGCTCGACCTGACCAACAACACCATATGTCTTGACAAATATCGCCTCGTTCGGCCGCCGCACCGCAACCCGCACACGCCAACCCGCCTTGGCCATCCGCCGCGCGATATACCGCCCGACAAAGCCTGAACCGCCATAAATTGTAACCAGCTTAGACATGCGCATACCCTCATCGATTGTCCCGACTGGGTGTACCCCCGTGCAGCCCTCCAAACAAGGCGCAATTATCTCCTCGGCAACCCTGTGCAAAAGAAGTTCACCTTGTCCCGATAAATACGATTGACACAACCAAAGGACCACCTTAGGTGCTGCAACACGTTGAGTGCCCAGGTGGCGGAATGGTAGACGCGCTAGCTTCAGGTGCTAGTACTGGCAACGGTGTGGAGGTTCGAGTCCTCTTCTGGGCACCA
>CBDTVN010000065.1:0-15695 GCA_965364195.1 uncultured Sulfitobacter sp.
ATCACGCTTTCTCATATACCCTTCGGACATGATGAGCACACAAGCTGCCGAGAGCAGGATGATAACTTTTGCAAACCGCGCGAAACCGTCATTCACGAACATCCCGTTGAACGCCTGAACCGTGTCACCCGCGCTCCGCGCAACCATAAACGCCAAAACGATAAGCACTGCCGAGATGGCCCAAAGGATTGGTCGCGCAAGTTTGTCCTGACCGCCGTAGGCCCCCACCATCAGCGCTACAATAGCACTGAGCGCGAGGATGATTTCGGGCAGGATCACTAGGATATCGTCAGTCATGTCTTTCGCCTCAATTGTGGGCTTCGGCGGTGTGTGTCACAGCCTCGGCCGCGGCAACTGCCGTGTCATAGTTTTCAACCAGTGCCGCAACAGACGGCCCGATCACATCCAGTATCAGCGCAGGATAGATACCCAGCAGCAGCGTCATTACCACCAGCGGCGCAAATATCCATTTCTCGCGGGTATTCATGTCCGTGATCGCCTTCAAGCTTTCCTTGATCAGGTCGCCCATGACCACGCGACGGTAGAGCCACAGCGCATAGGCTGCAGATAAGATAACACCTGTGGTCGCAACTGCCGCGACCCACGTGTTAACTTGGAACACTGCAATCAGGGTCAGGAATTCACCGACAAATCCGGAAGTCCCCGGAAGGCCGACGTTCGCCATAGTGAAGAGCATGAACAGCATCGCATAGACCGGCATACGGTTTACAAGACCGCCATACGCGTCGATCTCGCGCGTATGCATCCGGTCGTAGATTACACCCACCGCAAGGAAGAGCGCCCCGGAAATAAAGCCGTGGCTGATCATCTGGAAGATAGCACCATCAAGGCCCTGCTGGTTCGTTGAGAAGATACCCATCGTCACAAAACCCATGTGGGCAACGGATGAATAGGCAATCAGCTTTTTCATGTCATCCTGCACCAGCGCCACCAGCGAGGTATAGACAATCGCAATCGCGGACATCCACAGGATCAGCGGACCAACCACTTCGGACCCCACCGGAAACATCGGCAGCGAGAAGCGTAAGAAGCCGTAGCCGCCCATTTTCAACAGGATCGCCGCCAGAACAACAGAACCCGCTGTTGGTGCCTGAACGTGCGCATCGGGCAACCATGTGTGCACAGGCCACATCGGCATTTTCACCGCAAAGCTGGCAAAGAACGCAAGGAACATCAGCGTCTGCATTCCGCCCACAACCTGCCAACCGAGCAAGCTGATCGTCTCGGAACCGAATTCATGTGTGAGCAAACTCACCGAGCAGCCCCCAATACAGGTCGTGCCTGCGTCCGCAAACATCGCAACTATCGCCACCAGCATCAGCACGGAGCCAAAGAAGGTATAGAGGAAGAACTTGAAGCTGGCATAAATGCGGTTCGCCCCACCCCAGATGCCAATAATCAAGAACATCGGGATCAGACTTGCCTCAAAGAACAGATAGAACAGGATCAGATCAAGCGAGACAAACACACCGATCATCAGCGTCTCAAGGATCAGGAACGCGATCATGTATTCCTTAACCCGGACTTTCACATCCCATGACGCCGCAATCACCAGCGGCATCATAAACGTGGTCAGCATCACAAACAGGATCGAAATCCCGTCAACACCAACGCGGTAGTTCAGACCCAGCAGCCATTCCGCTTCATCCACCAGCTGGAAGGCAGTGTTGGAACTGTCGAACTGGAAATACATCACAATGGACGCAATGAACGTCATCGAGGTCGCGAACATTGCCAGCCATTTGGCATTGCGCTGCGCCGCTTCATCCTCACCGCGCAAGAACACCGCCAAAATCAGCGCCGCAAATGCAGGAATAAACGTCACGATGGACAACAGATTATTTTCCATCAGTTCGCTCCTCCGGTCATCGTCATCCATGTGACCAGAACCGCAATGCCGATCACCATGGCGAAGGCGTATGTAAAGATATAGCCGGACTGCGCTTTACCAGCGAGGCGTGTGAAGAACGGGATGATCCCCATGGCAAGCCCATTCAGCCCCCCATCGATCACCGTGCCGTCACCACGCTTCCACAAGAAACGCCCGAGTGCTTTGGCCGGCTGAACAAAGATAAAGTTATATAGCTCGTCAAAATACCACTTGTTCAGGAAGAACAGGTAAAGCGGCTTTTGATTGGCGGCCAGTCGGGCGGGCAGTGTCGGGTTCCAGATGTAGAACCACATCGCCATCAGGAAGCCGAACAACATCGCAATGAACGGGCTTAGCTTTACCAACTTGGGTGCGCTGTGTGCATCTTCAAGGACAGTGTTGCCCGGTGCAAAGTGCAACGCACCCTCACCCGGCTTACCTGCAAAGCTTGGGCCGTGATGTGCGTCGCCATGATCGTCAGCTTTCGCCTCACCATTGCTGTCTTCGGCACCATCAACAGTCGTCTCACCCTCTGCCGCCATTTCAGCCACAGGAATACCGTAGAACTTGCCAACATATTCTGCAGAGCCAAAGAAGCTTTTGTAGAACACCATACCAGAGAACACCGCACCAATCGCCAGAACGCCCAGCGGGATCAGCATAACCATCGGGCTCTCGTGTGCATGCTCATGTGTGCGCTTGTCGCCGCGCGCCTCGCCAAAGAAGGTGAGAAAGATCAGGCGCCATGAGTAGAACGAGGTCATCGCCGCAGCAATCACCAGCATCCAGAACGCGTACATCGCACCGCCTCCAAATGCGCTCTCAATAATCGCATCCTTGGACAGGAAGCCCGCAAAACCGATATGCGTGAGCGGGATACCGACACCGGTAATTGCCAGCGTACCAATCATCATAGCAGCAAAGGTCATAGGAATTTTCTTACGCAATCCACCGTAGTTCCGCATGTCCTGCTCATGGTGCATCGCGTGAATGACCGAGCCCGCCCCGAGGAACAACATCGCCTTAAAGAACGCGTGCGTCAGCAAGTGGAACATCGCAGCGGAGTACATGCCAACACCCGCAGCCACGAACATATATCCGAGTTGGGACATGGTAGAGTACGCGATGACGCGTTTGATATCGTTCTGAACCAGACCAATCGTTGCGGCCACAAACGCAGTGGTCGCCCCGATGAAAGTCACGAACATCATCGCTTCGGGCGCATACTCCATCAGCGGCGACATGCGGCACACAAGGAATACACCCGCAGTAACCATTGTCGCGGCGTGGATCAGGGCGGACACTGGGGTCGGCCCTTCCATCGCGTCGGGTAACCACGTGTGCAAGAACAACTGCGCCGATTTACCCATCGCACCCACAAACAGCAGGAAGGCAATCAAGTTCGCCGCGTTCCATTCCGTCCAAAGGAAGGTAATCGACTGTTCGGCCAACTGTGGCACAGCGGCAAAGATGTCATCAAACCGAACGCTGTCGGTCAGCATGTAGATCGCAAAGATACCCAGCGCAAAACCAAAGTCACCCACACGGTTGACCACAAAGGCCTTGATCGCCGCCGCATTGGCAGACGGTTTTTTGTAATAGAAACCAATGAGAAGATAGGAGGCAACGCCGACCCCTTCCCAACCAAAGAACATCTGAACAAGGTTGTCAGAGGTCACCAGCATCAACATCGCAAAGGTAAAGAACGACAGGTATGCGAAGAACCGCGGCTTATAGCTCACACCTTCGGAAAAATTTCCGTCATGCGCCATATAGCCGAACGAATAGAGGTGAACGAGGCTCGACACTGTGGTGATCACGATCAGCATGATCGTCGTCAGACGGTCCATACGGATCGACCAATCGGTACTGAGCGACCCGCTCTCGATAAAGCGCAATATCTGAATGTTCTCGGTGGTGCCGTCAAAAGTCAGGAAGACGATCCAGCTTAGAAGAGCCGAGAGGAACAGACCGCCGGTTGCGATCCAGCATGCCGCGTCCTCACCAATGATTTTCCAGCCAAATCCACACAAAAGGGAACCAATGATGGGGGCGAAGAGTAGTGTAAGTTCCATGTCCTCAGCCCTTCATCACGTTGATGTCTTCCACGGCAATGGTGCCGCGGTTTCGGAAAAAACAGACAAGGATCGCAAGGCCAATCGCCGCTTCCGCAGCAGCAACCGTGAGAACGAAGAGCGTAAAGACCTGCCCCACCATGTCACCGAGGAAACTGGAGAAGGCGACCAGATTGATGTTCACCGCCAGCAGCATCAACTCGATGCTCATCAGCAGGATGATCACGTTCTTGCGGTTGAGAAAGAGGCCAAAGATGCCAATGACAAACAGCGTCGCCGCCACCGTCAGATAATGTTCCAGTCCGATCATGTCGTCCCTCAGTTCCTCCCCAAGCGGGGATAGTCAATCAGCGCCAGTAGCGTGTTGGCGCTGCGTATTTCACAAGAAGTTATAGCCGCCAAGCACAATGATCGGCACCACGTTGGCAACAACCAAAGTATTACGTGGCATCAGCTTTCTTCCTTCTTTTCTTCTTCGCTTGTGCCGCTTGTCTCCAAACAACAGACTGGCGAATTATTCTCAAATCCGTACCCTCTGGATACGAAAACTCTCTTGCCTAAAGGCCCTGCCCCGGCTTCACATCGTGGATCTTCATCGCCTTGGCCGGATCGCGCATCATCTGCGCAACCACATCCTGGCGCTTTACATCGCCACGGTGGCGCAGGGTCAGCACAATCGCACCAATCATCGCCACCAGCAGGATCAGACCTGACAGCTGGAACACCAGAAAATACTCGTCATAAAGGATCAGACCCAGTGCATTCGTGTTCATCACTTGCGGATTGGTCACTTGAGTGCGCAGCCCCTCAGCCGCTGCATTCGCTTCCCATGCGCCAAAGGCCATGACAAACTGCATTAGGATCACAAGGCCAATGAGCAGCGCCAAAGGCATATAGTTTGCCATCTCTGCTTTCAGCTCGGCAAAATCAACGTCCAGCATCATGACCACAAACAGGAACAACACAGCCACCGCGCCCACATAGACAATGATCAGCAGCATCGCGACAAATTCCGCGCCAAGCAGGACAAACAGGCCCGCAGCCGACAAGAACGACAGGATCAACCACAAAACCGAGTGCACCGGATTACGGCTGATGACTGTGAACAGCCCCCCCGCAATCACGCAAACCGCAAATAGATAGAATGCAAAAACGCTCATGCGTCACCCTCTTCGTTGTTGGCCGCATCCGCAGCCGCCGCCATCTCGTCCAGCACGGGCTGGGCGATCTCGGTCGCGCGCTGCATCGCGGGGATGCCCGCAAACAGCGCCATCTGGCCAATCGTCTCTATAATCTGTTGCTTGTGCGCACCCGCCTCAATGGCGTGGCGCACGGTTTGGCGCACAGCAACCTCGTTCTGCGCCCCTTGCATGGTCAGTCCTGCCAATGTGAGCAGCAGCCGCGTCTTGGCATCCAACCCGTCAGGGTTCATCTTGTTGCCAAAGAACGTCTCCATGAGGTCCTTGGGCATCATCCCCATCATCTGCTCAAAACCTTTGGGCGAAAACCCATCCATCGCAGGAAAGGACTTGGCCATCTCCTGCGCCTGACGCATCATATCTTCCCATGGGTTTTTATCGGTCATCGGTACGGCGCATCCATCTCGAGGTTACGGGCGATTTCGGCTTCCCAGCGGTCGCCGTTCTCCAGCAACTTTGTCTTGTCGTAATAAAGTTCTTCGCGCGTTTCAGTAGCGAACTCGAAATTCGGCCCTTCAACGATCGCGTCCACAGGACAGGCTTCCTGACAGAAACCGCAGTAAATGCACTTTGTCATGTCGATGTCATAGCGCGTCGTGCGGCGTGAGCCGTCATCGCGTGGTTCTGCATCAATGGTAATCGCCTGCGCAGGGCACACAGCTTCACACAATTTACATGCGATGCAGCGCTCTTCGCCATTGGCATAGCGGCGCAGCGCATGCTCGCCACGGAAACGCGGGCTCAGAGGCCCCTTCTCGTGCGGGTAGTTGATCGTCGCCTTCGGCTTGAACATATATTTGATGCCCAATTTCATGCCTTGATAGAAATCTTGAAGCAGGAAGTACTTCGCGTGGCGGGTATAGTCAGTCATATCAGCCTCCTACCGTGTAGCGGGCGTAGATGCCCCAGAACCATTCGAATTTCGCTGCAAAGGCCACAAACACAACCCAGAACAATGAGAACGGCAGGAACACTTTCCAACCAAGACGCATCAACTGGTCATAGCGGTAGCGCGGTGTGATCGCCTTAATGAGCGAGAAGAAGAAGAAGACCAGACCCATTTTGGCGATCATCCAGAAGATGCCGTCCGGCAAACCCGGGATCGGGGACAACCAGCCGCCAAAGAACATCAACGAGATCAGCGCGCACATCAGCACAACGGCGACCAGCTCACCAATCATGAACAGGAGGAACGGCGTGGAGGAATACTCAACCTGATAGCCCGCAACCAGTTCTGATTCCGCTTCGGGAAGGTCGAATGGCGGGCGGTTCGTCTCGGCCAATGCAGAGATAAAGAACAGGATCAGCATCGGGAAATGCGGGAGCCAATACCAGCTCAGCAAGCCATAGTCGCTGTCTTGCGCTTCCACGATACCGCTGAAGTTCATTGAGCCAGTGGAGATGATCACACCAATGATGATCAAACCAATCGAGACTTCATAGGAAATCATCTGCGCAGCAGAGCGCAGCGAGCCGAGGAAGGGATACTTCGAGTTAGACGCCCAGCCGCCCATAATCACACCGTATACCTCCAAAGAGGACACCGCGAAGACAAACAGGATCGCGACGTTGATATCCGACAGCACCCAGCCGTCGTTGAACGGGATCACAGCCCAAGCCACCAGCGCCATCACAAGCGATACCATCGGGGCAAGGAAGAACACCGGACGGTCCGCACCCGCAGGCACAACAATCTCTTTCACGATGTATTTGCCGAAATCCGCAAAGGACTGCAGCAGACCGTAGACCCCCACCACGTTCGGACCGCGGCGCAGCTGAACGCTCGCCCATATCTTGCGGTCCAAGTACATGAGGAACGCCAATGCCAGCAGCAAAGGAATCACAACGAGGAGAATCTGACCGATGATCAGCAGAATCATCCCCAGTGTCGTGTTAAAAAAGAAGTCAGCCATAGGTCCTCACACCGTCGGGATGCCTTGTTCACGGCAGTTTTGCGTCACCACCTCAGCATCAATAGTCTTCAAGCCTTTAGGCAGGCTCGGCGAGATCGTGTAAACAGCATCAGCTCGCCAAACGCCACCCTCAATTACCACTTTTGTCCGCACATGACGCGCAAATCCATACCCGCGTATCAGCGTATACTGCGCCGCAGCACATTCTGCGTAGGCCGCAACATTTTCGGAGGCACGAGCCTTCGTCATCGCAACATTAAACTGCACCAAATCTCCACCGAGCAACACAGTCTTCACCCCCTTGTATTCAGGGATAAAATCTTCTGCTGTTGGAGCGGCAGGATCACACGCGCCAAGCGCCATAAGCCCTATCACGCCTACCCGCTTCACTCCGCAGCCAGTGCCTCGGTGCGGCGCGCTTTTGCGTTGGCAGAAAGTTCCGCCATCAGGCTGGAAGCCCGCGCAATTGGGTTTGTCAGGTAAAAATCAGCAATCGCATAAGAGATCGGCGCGCTATCCATGCTGCCTGTAGCCTCTGGCGCCCAGTCATTGCTTGGTACACCGTCCACGTCACCCATATGCGGGTGCGCTTTGACCAGCGCTGTGCGCAGTGCTGCAATCGAATCGTAGGGAAGCGCATCGCCCAACTCTGCACTCAACGCGCGCAGAATGGCCCAGTTTTCCTTAGCCTGACCCGGTGCGAATCCCGCACGCTGGGCCAGCTGAGGCCGCCCTTCGGTGTTCACAAACAGGCCCGGCTCTTCGGTATAGGCCGCTGCTGGCAGAATGATGTCGGCACGGTGCGCACCGCGATCGCCATGCGACCCTTGGTAAATTACAAATGGACCTGCGGGAATGTCACCCTCGTCCGCACCAAGGTTATAGATCACCTCGGCCGCCGTGACGTCAGGCAAGCCGCCCTCGGCAACAGCGCCAATATCCATCGCTCCCACACGACCCGCGGCCGTATGTAGCACCATGAATTTGGATTGCGTCGCCTCGGCCAAAGCCATGGCAGTACCCAGAACAGCCGCACCATCGCTGCGCGCCAAAGCGCCCATACCGATGATGATGATAGAATTCTTGCCCTGAACGTCCGTGTGATCACGTTTGAGCAAGTCATCCATGATCGTCGGGCTGTCACCGATGTGCATCGTCTCATAGGTCAGATCGACCTGCGGCCCAACAACACCCACACCGGCCCCTTTTGTCCATGCTTTGCGAATGCGTGCATTGAGCACGGGCGCTTCCACGGCAGGATTGGTCCCGATCAGCATGATAGCCTCGGCGGTATCAATATCTTCAATCGCAGCTGTGCCCACATACCCGGAGCGGTTGCCCGCTGGTAGTTTTGCACCATCGGTGCGGCATTCAACAACACCGCCCTGCCCCTCGATCATCTGCTTGAGCGCAAATGCCGCCTCGACGGAGGCCAGATCGCCAACAAGACCGCCAAGTTTCTTACCCTTCATCGCCGCAGCCGCAGCCGCCAATGCTTCGGGCCACTCAGCTTTACGCAACTTACCGTTCTCACGGATGTAAGGTGTGTCCAAGCGCTGCTTGCGCAGACCGTCCCAGACAAAACGTGTTTTGTCGGAAATCCATTCCTCATTCACACCGTCATGGTTAAGCGGCAAGAAGCGCATCACTTCGCGCCCTTTGGTATCCACACGGATGTTCGAGCCAAGGGCATCCATCACATCCACAGATTCTGTTTTGCTCAGCTCCCATGGCCGCGCCGTAAACGCGTAAGGCTTGGACACCAACGCACCAACGGGGCAAAGGTCAATGATGTTGCCTTGCAAATTACTGTCCAGCGTCTCACCCAAATAGGACGTGATTTCGCTATCCTCGCCGCGCCCCGTCTGGCCCATCTGCGCGATGCCCGCCACCTCGGAGGTGAAGCGAACGCAGCGGGTACACGAAATACAGCGCGTCATATGCGTCTCGACGAGTGGTCCCAGATCAAGGTCTTCAGTCGCGCGCTTTGGCTCGCGGTAGCGGGAAAAGTCCACACCGTATGCCATCGCTTGGTCTTGCAAGTCACACTCTCCGCCCTGATCGCAGATCGGGCAATCAAGCGGGTGGTTGATGAGAAGGAATTCCATCACGCCTTCGCGGGCTTTCTTGACCATGGGCGAGTTGGTTTTCACAACAGGCGGCTGGCCCTCTGGGCCAGGGCGCAGATCACGGACCTGCATCGCACAGCTTGCAGCAGGCTTTGGCGGACCACCCACAACTTCAACAAGACACATCCGGCAGTTACCGGCAATCGTCAGCCGCTCGTGATAGCAGAAACGCGGCACTTCCACGCCCGCCTGCTCACAGGCCTGAATGAGCGTCATCGCCCCCTCGGCTTCAACTTCTTTACCGTCGATGATGATCTTGCGAATGTCACTCATGGTATCACTTTTCTCTTAGCATTGAGCCAATACGGCTCGCTTTTTGAATTTCTTTGCGCCCTAGCGCGCAATAGCTTTGCACATCCGAGGTCACAACCCCGTTGCTGCGAAAATACACATCGCCTCTTGCACGCATCCGGGCCTTCTCCGCGTCTGAGTTGCCGTAGGCTTTGATCTCGTCATCCGTATACCCCAATGCATGCGCTTGTGCGCGGGTTGCACGGTAGACGGACAGCGCTTTCATAAGGCGGGGCGCTATGCTTGGGCACTTCTTGCGTATCTGGTCTGCAACGGCAACATCAAAAACCGCATCGTCGATCTGCTTCACGTCCCTCAGCGGCGGTTTCGCCGCAACCGCCCCTGCTGATATCGCAAGAAGACTTACCGTTAGAATAAAATGGCGCATGCTACTTTCCTCATATGCTTAAGGGGCTTTTGCCCTTGTCTGCATGTGTGCGGTTGTCCTTTGTTATGCAATAACAACGCAAATCCTGCGCTATTGCGTTCCCCGATTTCCATTCATCGCGCGTTGGGGCAGCGCCCCTGCAGCGTCAATGTGTCCTTATCGATGTTGAGTTGGCTCTGGGGCGCATCCGGCCCTGCGGTCCAGATCACATCAGAACTGCCATAGCTGGTTACACAGTGAACAGTCGCCTCATAGCGTCCCGCCTCCAGAGCACCCGAAAGTGAGTTCGACACCGGCTTAACCGAAACTGTGAAGACGTCGAGCTGACGCTCAATTTTGCGGACCTTGGCATTATAGTACTGACCGTCAAAAAATATACGGTCATCGGCTGCGGTACAGGCCCCAAGCAGGCCTGTGCAAAGCGCAGCACCAATCCAAATCTTCATCACCGTCTCCTCCACACATCTCTGTGCGGTTTTTATAAGTCTTTGATCTGTTATTGCGCAATTCAACAGTCAGGACCAGTGCTTCTTGTGTCAGCGGCGCTTGCGTGCACGCAGAGGTGCGACACCATCATCAGAGAGTAACAATTTAACCGACACCGCGCGCGGCTGGCCGCCCGCGATTTCTGCCCAGTTATCTTTGTACGGCCGCAGGCCAAGGCGACATTGCAAGGACAAACAAAGGGATGAACGCAATCAACACCATCAAAATCTGATAGAGTGGTATCACCCAAGGGATTGGCCCCAACACCTCGTAAAAGGTGATCCATCCGCCGCCTAGATAGATGCCGATCTGGCTAAACACCGGGACAAAAGGAAACATTGCAGTCCAGCGCCGCAGCCCCGCCTTACGCAGGATAAGTGCAAAGAGCACGAATTGTATCACCGCCATCACCAAGGGGATCGCGATGAAATTAAGTGCCTCTAGCAACAAATTGTTATTCCGCTGCGACAGGTGCGGCTGTACTACCGCGCTTATGCGCAATCCGGTCTTCGATGTCGCCACGGAAGTGACGGATCAATCCTTGGATCGGCCACGCGGCCGCATCGCCGAGCGCACAGATCGTGTGTCCCTCAACCTGCTTGGTCACGTCGAGCAGCATGTCGATCTCTTCAGGATCGGCATCGCCCTTCACCAGACGGTCCATGACCCGCATCATCCAGCCGGTACCTTCGCGGCACGGCGTACACTGTCCACAGCTCTCGTGTTTATAGAACTTCGCCAGACGCCAGATCGCTTTGATCACATCTGTCTTTTGATCCATCACAATGACAGCCGCGGTGCCAAGGCCCGATTGCAATTCGTTGCGCAGATAATCAAAATCCATCGTCGCGCCGCGCATCGCCTTGCCCGGCACCATCGGCACCGATGAGCCACCGGGGATCACTGCCTTGAGGTTGTCCCAACCGCCGCGAATACCGCCACAGTGCTTCTCAATCAGCTCTTCAAAGGAAATGCTCATCGCTTCCTCAACCACACAAGGGTTGTTCACATGACCTGAGATCGCAAACAGCTTGGTGCCTGCGTTGTTTGGGCGACCAAAGCCCGCGAACCATCCACCGCCACGGCGCAGGATCGTCGGCACAACAGCAATCGATTCCACGTTGTTCACAGTGGTCGGGCAACCATAGAGACCCGCCCCAGCAGGGAATGGCGGCTTCATCCGCGGCATGCCCTTTTTACCCTCAAGGGATTCCAGCAACGCGGTCTCTTCACCACAAATATATGCGCCCGCCCCGTGGTGCAGGTATATGTCAAAATCCCAGCCCGACTTGGCCGCGTTTTTACCGACCAAACCTGCATCATAGGCCTCGTCAATCGCCGCCTGAAGCGCTTCCTTCTCACGGATATACTCACCGCGAATGTAGATGTAGCAGGCGTTGGCATTCATCGCGAAAGAGGCAATCAGACAGCCCTCAATGAGCGTGTGCGGATCATGGCGCATGATCTCGCGGTCCTTGCACGTTCCCGGCTCGGATTCGTCCGCGTTGACGACCAAGTAGCTGGGCCGACCATCGGATTCTTTAGGCATAAACGACCACTTAAGACCCGTGGGGAAACCCGCACCGCCACGGCCGCGCAGGCCGGAGGCTTTCATCTCGTCGATGATCCAGTCACGGCCCTTCTTGATGATGTCCGCAGTCCCATCCCAATGGCCACGCGTCTGCGCGCCCTTCAGCGTGCGATCATGCATGCCATAGATGTTCGTGAAAATCCGGTCTTTGTCCTGCAACATGCTGCTCATCCGTCTCTGTCCGATTGGCGCGCACGCCACATTCGATACGCTTGTATAAAGACCCACAGAAACACGGCAGCAATGCCAAGCTCCAACAGGCCCATTGTTTGATTGGACCACCCAAAGATGGTCCCTGCGGCCTCGATGCCGATAAAGGCAAACGCACCCGCAACACTTACCAGAGCAAGGCGCCGTCCGTCGCGCGACAGTTTGTCGTCATTGTCTGCCACAAACGGCCCCTACCCTCAGGTCTTTTTCTTCTTGCGAGAGAATTCAGTCTCGCCGCCTTTGGCCAAAATCTTGGCCTGTGACATCCAGTCGTCCCGCTCGATCCGGCCCTTAAAGCGCAGATTACCGTCAACCCATGCGATGTCTTTCTTCGTCCACTTTGCAACCTGATCAAAGTGGTAGACGCCCAACTCATTCAGGGTCCCCTCCAGCTTGGGACCAACGCCGCCGATCAGCTTCAGATCATCCGCGCCGCCATCACGCGCCGCACTCAGCATCGTAGCGGGCTTTTTAGCCGCTGCGGCAGGTGCCGGTGCTTTTGGCTTGGCCTTAGCCTTCGCCTTCGGAGCAGATTTTTTCTTTACCGGTGGTGTATCCATAACCTCCGAAGGTGTCGTGGAATGAACCCCAGTCCAGTTGCCCGCCGGTGCCGACGTATCAACGGCATCTTTTGATATCGTTCCCGCCTCGGGACCGCCAACTGTTGTGGCGTGGCTTGTTGCATTGGCCGAGACACTGGTTCTCTCACCCGCAGTTCCGGCAGTAGCTCCTGCTGCATCTGCACCAACATCGGCAGTGCTCGCAACCGCTACGTCAGCAGTTCCAGTATCCATCGCAGCCAGCCGCGTAGCTTTACCCTCCTCAGCCTGTGCCGCAGGGCGCATTGCCGGTTTGTCCTCGGAGGCCAAATCATCCGCCGCTGATTTCGAACTACATACCGTTAGGATCAGGATCGCACCCAAAACCGCACCAACCAAACCACCCGTGAAAATTGCCTGTATCAGGCCAAAATCGGCCACCCAATACAGCATCACTATTACCAAAAGGCCCGCAGCAGCAGCGATCCTCAAGCAGTTGATCATACATTCTGTGTTACTTTGTTTTAATGACATGGTCTAAATCTATCCCCCAGATGGATGATGGTGGACGTTAGTCGTAACGCCCGTCTTTGCTGGCTTTAGCGGAGAACTCTGTCTCCTCACCCCGCGCCAGCTTTTCCGCTTGCTCAACCCAACTGTCGCGCGATGCGCGGCCTTTGAACCCTTCAAGGTTCTGATCAACCCAAGCAAGTTCATCTTGCCCCCATTTTGCGATTTGGTCAAAATGGAAAAAACCAATCGAATTTACCATGGTTTCAAGCTTGGGACCAATCCCCTTGATCAGTTTGAGATCGTCCGCACCGGATTTGCGCGGCGCTTTCATCGTGCGCGGTTTCTTACCGGCACTTGGGGCCGCATTGCCCGATTGCGCTTTTGCATCGGTTTCGGGCTTTGCCGCTACAGTTCCGCGCACAGGTTTCGCCGCAGTCTTTGCAGTACTGCCAGTCACTTCAGCCACACCGTCCGAGGCAGCACCCCGTGCACGCTTAGCAGCAGCAGGCTTTTTGCCCGTATTGGCCGCCTTACCTTGCCAAGGGGCAAGCAATGGCACTTCCGTACCGTCAATCCGTTTGATCGTGTCGCCAATATCCGTGGCCAGCTGAACAGACGCGTTATACTTCGTTTTGCCACTGTCATATTCGGTCAGTGAACTTAGTCCGCTCAAAGGTTCGGATGAATAGCGACCGTTCTGCGACCCCGGTGTCGGCACTTTACCAGCTGCCAATTCCTCAAGCATTTGCGTGAACCGCTCTGCTGTCAGGTCCTCGTAATAATCTTTGCCGATTTGTGCCATCGGTGCGTTGGAACACGCCCCCAAACATTCAACCTCTTCCCACGAAAATTTGCCATCGCTCGACAATTCATGCGGGTTCTTGGCAATCTTTTCCTTACAAATCCCGATCAAGTCTTCCGCACCGCAAATCATGCAGGACGTGGTGCCGCAAACTTGAATATGCGCAACGGATCCAACAGGTTGCAGCTGGAACATAAAGTAGAATGTCGCCACCTCAAGCCCACGGATATACGCCAACCCCAGCATGTTGGAGATATGCTCGATCGCAGGACGGGTCAGCCACCCCTCCTGCTCTTGCGCACGCCATAACAGCGGGATGATCGCCGATGCCTGACGGCCTTCGGGATACTTCGTAATCTGTGCTTCCGCCCATGCCTGATTGGCAGGGGTAAAGGCAAAAGAGGTCGGTTGGTCAGCGTGTAAACGGCGCAGCATCGGATCAGGCTTTCGTACTTGCGGAGACGACAAACGCCTCCGTCGGGAATTTAACTGGCAAAATGAAGGCGGAAGACCGGCTCACCGATCCACCTCTCCAAACACGATATCCATCGTACCGATGATCGCGGCCACATCGGCCAATTGGTGACCCTTGGCCAGATAGTCCATCGCCTGCAAATGCAGATAGCCGGGTGCGCGCAGTTTGGCGCGGTAAGGCTTGTTGGAACCATCAGCGACCAGATACACACCGAACTCGCCTTTAGGCGCTTCAACGCAGGCATATACCTCGCCCGCGGGTACGTGGAACCCTTCGGTATAAAGCTTGAAGTGATGGATCAGGCTCTCCATCGAGGTTTTCATGTCGGTGCGATTGGGCGGTGTGATCTTGCCACGGGCGAGAATGTCGCCCTTCCCTTCGGGTGCGCGCAGCTTCTCGATGGCTTGCAACATGATGCTGGCCGATTGGCGCATTTCTTCCATCCGCACCAGATAACGGTCATAGCAATCGCCGTTCACTCCTGTGGGGATCTGGAAATCAAACTCATCGTAGCATTCATAGGGCTGCGCACGGCGCAAATCCCACGCAAGGCCAGAGCCGCGCACCATCACACCGGAGAAACCCCAGTCCTGAATGTCCTGCTCCGTCACCACACCAATATCGACGTTACGCTGTTTGAAAATCCGATTTTCCGTCAGTAGAATATCGATATCGACCATAAAGCCGCTGAGGAATTTATGCGTCCATGTCTCGATATCATCGAGCAATGCCTCGGGCAGGTCCTGATGCACACCGCCGGGGCGGAAGTACGCCGCGTGCAGACGCGCGCCACTGGCGCGTTCATAGAAGATCATCAGATCTTCACGTTCCTCAAACCCCCATAGCGGCGGGGTCAGCGCGCCAACGTCCATCGCTTGGGTCGTGACGTTTAGCAGGTGCGATAGAATGCGGCCAATCTCGGAATAGAGGACGCGAATAAGGCTGGCGCGGCGGGGCACTTCAACACCCGTGAGGCGCTCAATGGCCAAGCACCATGCGTGTTCTTGGTTCATCGGGGCCACATAGTCCAACCGGTCGAAATACGGCAGGTTCTGCAGATATGTGCGGCTCTCCATCAGCTTTTCGGTGCCACGGTGCAGCAGACCGATGTGCGGATCACACCGCTCTACGATCTCGCCGTCCAACTCTAGCACCAGACGCAGAACGCCGTGCGCCGCAGGGTGCTGCGGGCC
>CBDTVN010000066.1:0-14866 GCA_965364195.1 uncultured Sulfitobacter sp.
GTTTGCCTAAGGCCGAAGAAGACACGCTTCCTGATGCGGAAGCCACACCGTTCACCCTTCCACAGCTGCCCGAATTGCCTGTGTCAATCAACGTTGATGCGCTGAATATCGAACAGTTGATCCTTGGTGTGCCAGTGGTGGGGCAGGCGGTGGAATTGCAAGTGAACGCGCGGGCCATCCTCGACGATGATGGCTTGGATATGGCCTTTAAGGCGAACCGGACAGATGGCAAGCGCGGCGTTTTCCAGCTGACGGCAAAGTTGTCGCGCGATCAGGACATGCTCGATGCCCTGCTTGAATTGAGTGAAGAAGAGGGCGGTATTGCAGCCACGCTCATGAACATTCCCGAAAACCCTTCTGTTGATCTGACCGTAAAGACGAATGGCCCGTTGGACAATCTGGTCACGGATCTCAAGGTCGACACCGACGGTGAAGAGCGGCTCGCCGGCGAGATCGGGCTGATCACCCAAGGAAGCGCCTCCAACCCCGATCGCCGTATTCTGGCAGATATCGGTGGTGACATAACGGCTGTCATCCTGCCTGAGTACCATGATTTCTTTGGCCCTCAAGTGAGCCTCAAAGCCGACGCGTTGATAGAGGCAGGCGGCGCGATTTCATTGGACAACCTTGATCTACAGGCAGCGGCCGTTGATCTCAAAGGAAGCCTACGACTGTCGGACGAAAAATGGCCCGAATTTATCGACCTCGAGGGAACAGTTGCACACAGCGATGGCGACCCCGTTCTGCTGCCTGGTGGCGGTGGTGCAACGACGGTGGAACGCATTGCGCTGAAGGTCGATTTCGACCTGCAAGACGGCGATGCCTATGAAGCGGTTTTCGACATCACAGGTCTCAGTACCGAAGCAGCTACCGTGGCACAAACCACGCTGCGCTCAACCGGAACTATGACCGGCGCGCAAGGCAATGTTGGCCAGTTGAGCGGCACGTTGCAGTTCGCAGCAGGCGGTGTGGCGCTTATGGATGCCGCGCTGGCTGAGGCATTAGGCCAAGAGATCAGCGGCACAACCGAGATCAACTATGTCGAGGATCAACCTTTCCGCATCACAAATCTTGATTTGCAAGGAACTGATTACAGCCTGAAGGGCGATGTGGCGCTAAGCGGTGTGGGCAGCGGTCTTGAAACAACGCTTGATGCGACACTTGCCGCGACTGACCTCAGCCGTTTTTCCGCGCTGGCGGGGCGCGAATTAGATGGCGCTACATCGCTGCAAATCACCGGAGCTGTGACACCCTTGAGCGGTGCATTTGATCTTGAGGCGGTGGGCACAGCTGACGATATCAAGACAGGCATTGAACAGGCTGACGCGCTGCTTGCTGGTCGCACAGACCTCCAAATGACGGCCATCCGCAACCAGAACGGAACATTTTTGCGCGGGCTTGAGCTGAACAACGCCGCGATGGTGTTCACAGGCTCGGCGGAAATTGCTTCGTCCTCCAGCCGTGTGGACGCCGATGTGGTTCTGCGCGACATCGCAACGGTGCTGCCGCAATATCAGGGGCCCGTGACGCTCAAAGGCACAGCAACCGAGAATGGCGCGGGCTGGAACGTGAATGTTGACGGTAACGGCCCCTATGAGGCCTCCATCAGTATTGACGGGCTGGCCACGGGACCGGATGCTGAACTGGAATTTAGTGCAACCGTGCCTGAGCTGTCCTCTTTTGCTGAAGGGGTTCAAGGGCCGCTGCAAGCGGACGGCGTGATCCGCCAAACCCCCGAAGGCTGGCTCCTGCAAACGGCTGCCGCAGGACCTTATGACGCCACCGCGCGCATCAATGGTCTGATCAGCCCTTCACTTAACATCGGCTTCGATGTGGCACTGCCGGAATTGTCGGTTGTTGCTCCACAAGTGAATGGTCCACTGCGCGCCACTGGTCGATTGCGCCAGACAGACGAGGGTTTTCAGATCGAAACCAATGCCACTGGTCCCTACAGCGCTGACCTCTCGGTGAATGGCGCGCTGACGCCCGCGGTTGACGTTACCTTTGATGTCTCTGTCCCGAACATTCAGCCACTGGTCCCTCAGGTGAACGGTCCGTTGCAGGCGACAGGGCAACTGCGCCAGACAGAGCAGGGCTTTGTCATCGAGACCTCGGCAAGCGGGCCATACGGCGCGCGGGCAATGGTCGAAGGGCTGGCCACCGGTCCTGACATGTCGTTGGATTTCAATGTGTCGGTGCCCAATGTAGCACCCCTTGTGCCCGGCGTGGATGGGCCGCTATCGGCAAGCGGCAACCTGCGCCAGACGCCAAGCGGTCTCGCCGTGAATACCGATGCCACAGGGCCCTACCGGACCAGCGCCACTGTGCGCGGGGTTGTGACAGGCCCCGATGCGGCAGTTGGCTTTACCCTCGATATGCCGAACCTTGCCGCAGTCGTGCCCAAGCTGAACGGCCCGCTAAACGTGGTAGGTAATGCAAACCAAACCCCCGAAGGCTGGAATCTGTCAACCGATGTGCGCGGACCCTCGGGAACACGGGCGCAGATCGCCGGGCTGGTTGGAGCTGACGGAAATCTCAACTTAGACATCAACGGGAACGCGGCGTTGGGCATCTCTGCGCCCTTCATCGCGCCGCGCAATTTGGAAGGGCAGGCGCAGTTTGATCTGGCATTAAACGGTCCTGCCGAACTTGGCTCACTCAGCGGCACCATACAGACATCCGATGCCACGCTCACTGCGCCCAATCTGCGCCTCGGGCTTGAAGGGATAAACGCCAACATCGCATTAGCAAATACCCGTGCCACGATTGATTTGTCTGCAAATGCCAGTGGCGGCGGAACGCTTGCTGTTGGGGGGAGTGTTGGCCTTGAGGGAGATCTCCCTGCCGATCTTGGTATTACCCTGACCCAAGTTGTGCTGACCGATCCGCGTCTCTACCGCACCCAAATTTCGGGCGACCTGCGCCTGTCAGGACCGCTGGCTGGCGGCGCAGGGATTGCGGGTGATGTGACCATTGGCGAGACAACTGTGACGGTCCCCTCAACGGGTATTACCAGCATCGGGGATATCCCGCCGATCAGCCATGTGGGCGCTAGATCTGGTAATCTGGAAACCCGCCGCCGTGCGGGGATGTTGGAGGAAGGGGCTGCAAGCGATCCTGTAAAAAGTGGCGGCGGTTCGGCGGGTTTTGGTCTTGACGTCACCGTAGACGCACCTGGACGGATATTCGTGCGCGGACGCGGTCTGGATGCAGAACTGGGCGGGCGTTTGAGGATCACTGGCGATACAAACAACATCATCTCGGCGGGCCGCTTCGATCTGGAGCGGGGGCGCTTGGACATCTTGGGTAAACGGTTTGATCTAACAGAAGGGTCGGCGGATTTCCAAGGTGGGCTTATCCCCTATATCCGTTTTGTCACAACCAGTTCTACCGAGAACGGCACGGCGAGTATCATCGTTGAAGGCCCTGCTGATGCTCCCGAAATCACCTTTGAAAGCACACCCGCAGGACCGGAGGACGAGGTGCTGGCGCAGCTCCTTTTCGGGCGCAATCTGTCCGACATCTCAGCGTTCCAGGCGCTACAGTTGGCCAACGCGGTGGCAACCCTTGCGGGGCGCGGCGGCAATGGTGTTGTAGGCAACCTACGCGACCGCTTTGGCCTTGATGACTTAGACGTGACCACAACCGACAGTGGTGAAACTGCACTGAGCGTGGGCAAGTATATCAGCGATAATATATATACTGATTTCACAGCCGCATCTGACGGCACTGGCGAGGTAGCACTCTACATCGACATCACGCCGACCCTCAAAGGAAAGGCCACGATCGACGACGACGGCGATTCCTCCATCGGACTGTTCTTTGAGAAAGACTATTAAGGCGCGGGGGTAAAACGGCCAAAGCCGCCCCGCTTGAACAAAAGTCCGTCGCGCTCGTCTGGTTGGGTCGCGGCGGCAGTGATTTGACCCAAGATGATCGAGTGATCGCCCGCCGTGTGCACCGCATAAGTGTCACAGTGGAAGGTGGCGAGGCAGCCGTGCAACGTTGGTGCGCCATTGGGACCCGCCTCAAACGGGTAAGGCGTGAAATCATGCCCTTGTGCTGCAAAGTGCATTGCCACATCTGTCTGCTCCGCGCTTAGTACGTGGATGCAGAACGCCGCAGCGTTGGTAAACGGATCGTGCCGTTTCGATGATTGCGCTGCGGACCATAGCACCAATGGCGGATCAAGTGAGACCGAGGAGAATGAGTTTGCGGTCATGCCAAGCGGGCCAGCGTCGGTTTGTGCCGTGATGAGGGCAACACCCGTGCCGAACTGCCCCAACGCACGGCGCAGGTCGGTGGTGCGGGTCGGATCGGGGGTAAAGCTTTGCATGTTCGTCTCCATAGAGCGCAGCGGTGTCATGTGCGCCTTGATTCGTCCAGTGCGCGGGGGAGGTTGCCGTCAGGTCTGCGCTGGCAAACAGGTAGTACTTTCCACGTGAAGGAAAGGGGTTGAGATGCAACATTCGAAAAGCGGTTGGCCCCGCTTTTGGGGGACGGCTCAGTTAGCGACCTATGCGGCCTTGTTATTATAGTTATAACGAGACGAAGAAAGGGCGCCCCTAATTGGGACGCCCTTCCATTTTATTTCAAAACTTCGGCTTCAGCTGTTCATGCGGTTCGCGATGAGGTCATCAACCACAGACGGATCGGCCAGTGTGGAGGTATCGCCCAAGGTCGCGTGATCGTTCTCTGCAATCTTGCGCAGGATGCGGCGCATGATTTTGCCGGAGCGGGTTTTTGGAAGGCCCGGTGCCCATTGGATCAGATCAGGTGAGGCAATCGGGCCAATTTCGGTACGGACCCATGTGCGCAATTCGGTACGCAACTCGTCGGTGTATTCCTCACCTTCCATTAGTGTCACATAGCAATAGATGCCTTGGCCCTTGATCTCGTGCGGGTAACCGACGACGGCCGCCTCCGCCACTTTTGGGTGGGCGACAAGGGCTGATTCAACCTCTGCGGTGCCCATGCGATGGCCTGATACGTTGATCACGTCATCTACGCGGCCCGTGATCCAATAGTCGCCGTCCTCATCGCGTTTGCAGCCATCACCGGTGAAATAATAGCCGGGGTAGTCAGTAAAATAGGTCTTCTCGAATCGCTCGTGATCGCCCCAAACGGTGCGCATCTGACCAGGCCAGCTGTTGGCGATGCACAAAACTCCCTCAACCGGATTGCCCTGAAGCTCCTCGGCTGTTGTTGGCTCCAGCACGACGGGCTTGATGCCAAAGAAGGGCTTCATCGCGGAGCCAGGCTTCATCGCATGTGCGCCGGGCAGGGGGGTCATCAGATGGCCACCCGTTTCGGTTTGCCACCATGTGTCCACGATGGGACAGGTGCCGCCACCAATGACTTCATTGTACCAGTTCCACGCTTCAGGATTGATCGGCTCGCCCACGGTGCCAAGGATACGCAAGCTGCTCAGATCGGAAGATTTTACGAAATCGTCGCCCTTGGCCATCAGCGCGCGAATGGCGGTGGGCGCCGTATAGAACTGATTCACTTTGTGTTTTTCGCAAATCTGCCAGAAACGGCTGGCGTCTGGATAGGTCGGCACACCCTCGAACATCACTGTCGTCGCGCCATTGGCCAGTGGGCCGTAGACGATATAGCTGTGGCCCGTAACCCAGCCCACATCGGCTGTGCACCAGAAGATGTCACCTTCTTTATAATCGAACGTAACCTCATGGGTCATCGCGGCATAGACCAGATAGCCACCGGTGGAGTGTACGACGCCTTTGGGCTGGCCGGTTGAGCCGGAAGTGTAGAGAACAAACAGCGGATCTTCGGCGTTCATCGCTTCGGCGGGGCAGGTATCTGCGGCCTCACTCGCCAACGCGTTATAGTCGTAATCGCGTCCTTCGGTCCATGTGGTTTGGCCGCCGGTGCGTTTGACCACAAGGCATTTCACCGTGTCTTTGCAATGCAGCAGCGCTTGATCGGCGTTGGTCTTGAGCGGGGTCGCACGGCCACCACGCGGGGCGTAATCAGCTGTAATCACAACCTTCGCTTCAGAGCCGTTGACGCGCGATGCGAGCGCATCGGGGGAAAAGCCCGCAAATACGATGGAGTGGATCGCACCGATCCGCGCACAGGCCAGCATTGCATAGGCTGCCTCGGGGATCATCGGCATATAAATAATGACACGGTCGCCGCGTCCCACGCCCAAATCCTTTAGAACGTTGGCCATCTTGCAAGTGCCTGCATGCAGGTCCTTGTACGTGATGTGTTGCGCTGCCTCATCTGGGCTGTCGGGTTCCCAAATGATTGCGGTCTGGTCGCCGCGTGTCTCAAGGTGGCGGTCGATGCAGTTGGTAGACACATTCAGCTCGCCGTCGGCGTACCAGTTGATCTTGACCTGCCCGAGGGTGAAATCGACATCCGACACTTGGGTAAACGGCTTCATCCAATCCACGCGGGCACCCTGTTCACGCCAGAATCCGTCAGGGTCGGTGATCGAGGCCTCATACATCGAGGCGTATTTCTCGGCGTTGACATGTGCGTCGGCGGCCATCTGTTGTGACGGCGGATAGGTTTTTGCGGCTGTGCTGGACATGAATGTTTCCTCCCAAATGCGTGCCTGACAGGGCGGCGCGTCGTTGCGAGCCATCCTGCCGTGGTCGGACGGATCATAACGCGGTTGAAGGGGAAGGAAACAAACAAGACACGAGGGAACGGTCCCGTTGTAAATAATTTACAGAATTCCACCACCCCGTGTAAATTTCAGGTTCAGGTGGCGTGTGGCCAATCTGCATGTGCAAGACCTCCTGTCGTGCTGTGCGGAATTCCACACAGGAGTCCGTGGGCGGTGAACAGATCAAGGCTGGGAAAGCCTTCGAACCCCCAGATTTATATGCGCAGCGGCCCTAAACGCGACACATGGCGCAATATGTTATTGCAACCCGTCTATCAGTGAGCTTTTGTACGCTGTACCGAACCTGCAGAGCATCTGTCTCTGCGGTGCGTGTGAATAGGACGGAAGGGCGTCTGCCGCGATTGGCACCCCTTGATGATCCAAAAGAAATGCTGAACCGAATAAAATCCATGGGGAGAACCACCAATGAAACTAAATAAATATATGTCAGGTGCCGCCGTTGCCGCACTTAGCTTTGCCTTTGTGTCCGAGGCGGCTGCAACCGAATGGAACGTATCTGTCTGGGGCAAGCGTCGCGCCTTTACCGAGCATGTTGAAAAGCTGGCCGAGCTGGTCTCCGAGAAGACCAATGGCGAGTTCACCATGAACGTAAGCTACGGCGGTCTGTCCAAGAACCGTGAGAACCTTGATGGTATCTCCATCGGTGCGTTCGAGATGGCGCAGTTCTGTGCGGGCTACCACCGTGACAAAAACCGCGTTGTGACAGTGCTTGAGCTGCCGTTCCTCGGCGTTGAGAATCTCGATCAAGAGCTGGCAGTGTCCAAAGCTGTTTATGCCCACCCCGCCGCCGCCGAAGAAATGGCGCAGTGGAATGCAAGGCTGCTGATGACCTCACCCATGCCGCAGTACAACCTTGTGGGTAAGGGCGAAGCGCGCCAGACACTTGCCGATTTCGAGGGAATGCGTGTCCGTGCGACAGGCGGTATTGGCCAAGCATTTGAAGCCGTTGGCGCGGTTCCCACATCCGTGACCTCATCAGAGGCGTTCCAGGCGATGGAATCCGGTGTTGTGGACACGGTTGCATTTGCCCAGCATGCGCACCTGTCCTTTGGCACAATCAACGAGGCTGACTGGTGGACGGCAAACCTCAACCCCGGCACTGTGAACTGCCCCGTTGTGGTAAACATCGACGCCTACGATAGCCTGTCGGACGCCGAGCGTGAGGCGCTGGATTCCTCAGTTGATGAGGCACTCGATCACTACCTCGCCAACTATGCAGAGTTGCTCGAGCGTTGGGATGCCGTGCTGGAAGAAAAGGGCGTACAGAAAGTCGAGATCGCACCCGAGGTGCTGGCCGAGTTCCGCTCCACTGCTGCTGATCCGATCCGCGACCAGTGGATCGCCGATATGGAAGCCCAAGGCATTCCGGGCCAAGAGCTCTATGATCTGGTGGTTAAAACACTCGCCGACGCAAAAAGCGGCAGCTGATCTGAGGGCCGGGGTGCTTAAGCGCCTCTGACCACATATCCCGAGGCTGCGCGGTCCTGATCCACAGGCATCGCGCAGCCTTTTCAGTTTTAAATTAGGGGGCACGACTATGGCAGGTTCAGCCGCAGTGCTGGAAGATTCCAGCCTACTGAGCAAACTCGACCGCATGCTGCTGCCAGTCGAGCGTTTCTGCGCGCTTCTGAGCGGCCTTGCGATTTTCTCGTTGATGTTTCTGGCGGCCTATTCGGTCACCGCGCGCAAATTCTTCGGCAGCCCGCTCATGGGCTATGTCGATTATATTGAGGCGGCGATGCCGATTATCGCGATCATGGGCGTGTCGTTTGTGGCGCGCGACGGCACGCACATCCGCATGGACATGCTGGTAAACGCGCTCAAGGGTCGGATTCTTTGGCTGTTCGAATTAATCTCCGTCCTGCTGATGCTCCTGTTGATCGTGGGCCTCACCTATGGCGCGTGGGAGCATTTCGACCGCTCCTTTGACTGTGCGCGGCCATGGTGTTCGCGGGACAGCTCCATCGACGTAAGCTTGCCCATTTGGCCCAGTAAACTTGTTGTACCGGTTGCCTTTGGTGTCCTGACGCTGCGGTTGCTGCTTCAGGCATGGGGCTATGGCCGCGCGCTTGTGTTTGGGTTGGAAAACCCAGTTGCCGTGCCGCTCTCGCTCACCATTGCAGAGCAGGCCATGGCCGAGGCCAAAATTCTCGAAGGGGCTGACTGATGGAACCTATCGAAATTGGCATTTACGTCTCTTGTGGGATGTTGGTCATGGTGCTGCTCGGCATGCGCGTGGCCTTTGCTGCGGGGCTTGCGGGGTATGTCGGGCTGGTCTGGCTGCGCTGGAACGGGTTCGACTATGACCCTGACCGCTTTTGGAAGGCAGTCGAGATTAGTACCAAGATTGCAGGTCTGACCCCGCACTCCAAAGTCTCCGCACAGGTCCTAAGTCTGATCCCTGTGTTCATCATGATCGGCTATCTCGCCTACTACGCAAAACTGACGACCGCACTGTTTGAGGCCTGCAAGCGCTGGTTTGCGTGGGTGCCGGGCGGTTTGGCAGTCTCCACTGTCTTTGCCACCGCTGGCTTTGCGGCTGTGTCCGGCGCGTCTGTTGCCACGGCGGCGGTCTTTGCCCGCATTGCCATCCCGGAGATGCTCAAGATCGGCTATAACAAGCAGTTCGCGGCCGGTGTTGTAGCTGCTGGTGGTACACTTGCATCGCTCATCCCGCCCTCTGCGATTCTCGTTATCTATGCGATTATCGTGGAGCAAGACGTGGGCATGTTGCTGCTTGCTGGTTTTATTCCGGGGATGTTCTCGGCCATTGTCTATGCCACGTTGATCATCGGCATCGCCGTGATCTGGAAAAACGTAGGTCCACCTGTAACTGGATTTACGTGGAGGCAACGCTTCGAGAGCCTGCCGCCCGCGCTGCCCATCGTTGCAGTGGTCGTGATCATCATCTTCTTTGTGTATAACCCTTTCGGTGACGCATGGGGTACGCCCACCGAAGGCGGCGCCGTCGGCGCGTTTATCGTGTTCATCATGGCGCTCTACCGGGGCATGCGTTGGGGCCAGCTTAAGGAAGCTCTGCTTGAGACCGCCAAGCTCACCGTGATGATCTTTACCATCATCTGGGGCGTTCTGATCTATGTGCGCTTCTTGGGCTTTGCCGAGTTGCCGGATGCGTTTTCGCAGTGGATAACTTCGCTGGAAATGGCGCCGATTGTGATTCTGATCTGCATCCTGTTGGCTTATGCTGTGCTGGGAATGTTCATGGATGCAATCGGGATGCTGCTGCTCACGCTGCCAGTCGTCTACCCGGCGGTCATGGCGCTCAACGGCGGTGAGACTGTTGCCGCGGCGGACAGTGCCTTCGGCATGTCGGGTCCGATGTGTGCGATCTGGTTCGGTATACTCGTTGTGAAGATGGCGGAGTTCTGTCTGATCACGCCGCCCATCGGGCTCAACTGTTTCGTTGTGGCGGGCGTGCGCGATGATCTGACCGTTCAGGATGTTTTCAGAGGCGTCATGCCCTTTTTCCTTGCGGATGCGGTGACCATTGCCTTGCTTGTGGCTTTCCCTGCCATCGTCCTTTGGCTGCCTACACTAGCGTCCCAATAACGCGTCATGCGCCAGTTTACGGGCTGGCGCATGATCCATTTATAAGAGCCCGACATGTTCCGCTTTATCCACACATCCGACCTGCATCTCGGCAAGCCATTTGGCCGCCATAGCGAGGATGTGCGCGGACGCCTGCGTCAAGCGCGACATGGTGTGCTGGACCGTCTGGCCGCTGCAGCGCGTGAGCAGGGCGCGGCGACTATATTGCTTGCGGGGGACACGTTTGATCAGGAAACGCCTGCGCCGGCCATCACCCGTCAGGCGCTCAATGCCATGCGGCAGGCGGAGGATATCACTTGGGTGCTAATGCCCGGCAATCACGACAGCCTTGCAGCAACCGAGTTGTGGCAGACCATCGCGCGCGACAAACCCGACAATGTGACCCTCATCTTGACGCCTGAGCCTATCGTGCTGGAGGGCGCTCATCTGCTGCCCGCGCCTTGTACCACACGTAATCCGGGCCGCGACCTTACGGTGGATATGGCGCAACCAACGCCGGACGGGGCCATGCGCATTGGTCTGGGGCATGGCGGAATTCAGGATTTTGCAAGCCTCGGATCGCTCGCCGCCGAGGGGCCAAGCGGAACAATCGCGCCGGACCGCGCGAGTTTGGCGGGGCTTGACTACCTTGGCCTTGGGGATTGGCATGGCCAGATCAGGGTGAGCGGCAATACATGGTATTCCGGCACGCCCGAGCCTGACAGTTTCAAACATGCGCACAGCGGCACTGCCCTGTCAGTCGTCATTGCGGGGGCGGGGGCCTTGCCGACAGTCATCTCCGTTCCGGTTGGTGAAATCAACTGGTTACGGGTGCCGCTGGACCTTACCCCGCAGGACGATTGTGCGGCTTTGATTAAAGGGCTTTTGCCTGCTCTGGCCGCGCGACGTAATACGCTGCTGCATGTGGCGGCACAGGGACGTTTGGGCGTCCAGCAGATGCAGCACCTTAGCGCCGCATTGTCCTATGCGGCACCTGACTTTTTGAACCTGACCCAGGATTTTGATGCTGTCCGGCTGGCCCACGATGCTGCCGACCTTGAGGCGATTGACCCTTCGGGTGGGGCACTGCGACAAGCGGCGGAGGCACTTGCGGCATCGGCGCAGGACGCAGATCTGTCCGCCGCAGACAGGCGCGTTGCTGCGACGGCACTGTCCCAGCTGTTTTCCTTTGTTGCGGAGCAGGACGCATGAAGCTGCGCAGCATCTCCCTCACCAACGTGCGCAAATTCGCAGGTCAAACCGCAACGATCAGCGGCATCTCTGACGGCGTGAGTGTCGTGGCCCAAGCAAATGAATTCGGCAAATCGACGTTCTTTGACGCGCTGCACGCGCTCTTCTTTCTGAAGTACGGCTCCACCACACGCGAGGTGAAAGCCCTGCAACCGCGTGCGGGCGGGGCGGTAAGGGTGAGCGCCGAGCTTGAGCTGCCAAATGGCCGGTTCACGCTTGAGAAATCGTTTCTGGCGCAAAAACGCGCCTCCGTTAAGGATGCAAATGGCACCTTGATCGCGCTGGATGATGAGGCGGAGAGCTGGATCGCCAAGCTGATGGGGAGTGGCATTGAGGGGCCTGCGGGGTTGCTGTGGGTCCGTCAGGGGATCACGGCGCTGGAGCCTGTCGGTAGCTCGAAGGCCGAAAAAGATACCCTGATGGGCGCGCGGCGTAATCTGCTGTCCTCGGTCGCGGGGGAGATCGACATGATCACAGGCGGCAGGCGCATGGACCGTGTGATTTCGGCGGCAACAAAGGCCTTGGCACGGTTGGCGACGGCGACTGGTAAGCCTGTGGTGAAGGGGCCGTGGAAGGATGCAGAGCTGGAGGCAGAGGTCCACGCCGCGCGCCACGCCGAACTGGACCGCGCGTGCCGTGAGCTGTCGGATGCGCTTTTGCAGCGTCGCGAGGTGGCTACACGATTGGCCGTGTTAGAGGCACCTGGTGCGCAAGATGCGCTCAATACTGCGTTGGAACAGGTGCAATCGGTTTATGATACGGCGCAAGCTCATGCAGATAAATTAGGCCAAGCAGAGGCACAGGCGGCATTGCGGCAACTGGAGTTGCAGGCAGCGCAAGCGGCGTTGGACGGGCTTCTTAACGCGGCGCAAAATTTCGCTGCCGCACGCGGGGCGCTTGAGGCAGCGACCAGCGCCCGAGATCAGGCAAAACGGGATGACACTACTGCTCAGACCACGACGGATGTGGCGCAAACGGAACTGGGCCAAGCCACCGCCACCTTAACGAATGCCACCGCTGCCAAGGAAGCGGCACAGCAAGACGCGTTGCGGCGCAATGCTGCCGAGAAGCATGATCAACTCGCTGCATTGCTGGGACAGGTCGAGGAAAAGCGCAGCGCGTTGGACAAGGCAGAGGCGGTTTTTGAAACGCTGGCGGTCACCCCTCAAGCGCTTGCCCTGATTGAAAAGACCCATGCTGACCACCAGCGCGCGCAAGCTGAGGCGTCGGCAGGAGGTGTGCAGATGCAACTTTCCTATGACGGAGAAAGCCGGATAACCGTAGGGGGCAAAAAGCTTGATTCAGGGGCGCATGCGATCACGCAGCGTCAGGTTTTTGAGCTTCCGTGTATCGGACGCATGACCCTTGATCCCGGGGCGGGCGCGGTCGATTTGGCTGCCGTCGAGGCTGCGCAGACACAGGCGCGCGCTGCTCTGGCTGGGGTTGGCGCGACAGATATCGCAAGTGCTCGGGCAGCAGGAACAAAACGGGTGGAGGTTGGCGCGGAGATTGCGCTGTTGAGTAGTGTGATCAAGACACTCGCGCCTGAAGGAATTGCTCCGGTTCAGGCAGGTTTTGCACAGGCGAAAGCTGCTCTTGAGGTGCTGAGCGCAGGAGAGGTGTTGCACCATGAGGATGTCGCGACATTGAACAAAAACTTGGAGGCTGCAAGAGAGGCCGAGCAGGCCGCGCGCCGTACATACGAGGCCGCGCGCGATGCCCGCGATGTAGTCCGCGATGCGCGCGCCCGAGCGACTGCAGGTTTTGATGCTACGCAAACGGCGTTTGATGCAGCGACCGTAGCCTACGGCGACGCGAGTACCTTTGCCGTGCGGCAATCGGAGGCAGCGCGGGCGCATTCAGCGGCGAAAGTACATGCGCAAGATGCGAAAGTGGCGGTGGATACCTTGCGCAATGACGCACCGGATCTTGTAAGCGCACAGGCTGATCTGGCCCGCGCCAAGAGTGCTGCCGAGAACATGCGCATCGAGCGTGAACAGTTGCGCAACCGCAGTGCTGACCTAAGTGCGACCATCCGCGCCCGCGCCGAGGATGGCGTAGAGGAAAAGCGCGACGAGGCCGCAGGATTATTGCAAAGCGCCCAAGACCGCGCAGCACGTTTTGCGCATGAGGCGGCTGGCCTGACGCTGTTGGTCGAAGCTTTGCGCGCCAAACGCGGTGCTGCACAGGACGCGTATTTCGGACCTGTTCAAGAGGAGCTTGCACCGCTGTTGGCGCTATTGCACGAGGATGCCGCCCTCAGCTTTGACCCCACGTCTATGCTGCCCCAAGGGTTGACGCGGGGCGGCGCGGAAGAGCAGATTGAGATGTTGAGCGGCGGCACCCAAGAGCAGATTGCCATCCTCACCCGCCTTGCATTTGCGCGTTTGTTTGCACGTCAGGGCAAGCCGATGCCGATCATTCTGGATGATGCGCTTGTCTATTCTGACGACAACCGGATCATAGCGATGTTCACTGCGCTGCACCGCGTCGCGGCAGACCAGCAGGTGATCGTCTTTTCCTGCCGCCAGATGGCATTTGCGGGACTGGGCGGCACGCGCCCTCAGGTCGAGATCGTACAAGACAGATAGGCATGCCAGCGCCCACAAGATGACGATTACATTCGGAGGATAATTCATGACCATTAACGCATGTAACCCAATGGAGTTAGTTAGATGTGTCCGTGGTGCTTTCTTGCTGTTTTGCGCGGGGCTTCTCATAGCAAATGGCGCCTACGCGCAATCAGAAGCGGAATGTGTCTCGCCTCAGGGCCAGCAGATGATGAACGCCTGTGCAGCAAAGGACTATAGCGCAGCGGATGACGCTCTGAACGTGGCTTGGGCTTCAGCCAAAGCCTTTGGTGATGCAATAGGGCAGGGGAATGCACTGCTAAAGGCGCAGCGCGCGTGGTTGACCTACCGCGATGCCGCTTGCGCGGTTCATGCAAGCGCCTATGAGGGGGGATCGCTCCAGCCATTTATCCATGCCACTTGCCTGAGCCGGATCACACACGAACGCACTGCGATGTTGCTGGAGTTTAACGCGTACTAAGATGGTACAAAGCGCAGTATTGTGACGCACATTCGCCGCAGATATCTGAGTGCTCGGCACTTAAAGGCGCGCCAGATTAAAAGGACACCAAAGAGGGACAGCAAGCTCTAGATCATAGAATTCGCCATGGCCTTACCCGCGATTTGCAATGATCCCCTTCATCGAAGAGGTGCGTAGATTTTTGGGCGGCCCGTTGATTGTCGGCGGTGGCATCGGCGCGGGCAAAGCGTTCCGCGGGGGCGAGAATCTCGGCGCTCACCACGGCCTCTGTCTATGCGGCCAACGCTAAGGCGTAGGCGCGCCGCTGCCAATATCCCAGAACAGACCCGCCATCACCTGCATCCCTTCGCGGCA
>CBDTVN010000067.1:0-14777 GCA_965364195.1 uncultured Sulfitobacter sp.
GTTTCTTGCGACGATGCGGCAAGTGGCGCGCGAGTTCTTCTGACTGACCATCTGGACTGTAAACATACGCATAAATCGTCTCATGACTGACGCGAAGTGCTTGTCCATCAAGCTGCAAGCGGCCTGCAATCTGCTCAGGTGACCATCCAATCTTCAGCTGCGTGATCACGTGCTGCCGCAGATCGACAAACCGCACTAACTTACGTCGCCGCGCGCGACGATTTACGGCAGACCTCTGCGCAGTCATTCCGTAATAACCATTCAGGTTTGGCAATTCATTATCAACAAACCTGTTCCGCTTCATCTCGCGAAATACAGTCGAGCGATGCCTGCCAATCTCAATGGCGATCTTGCTCACGGGCATCTTCACGTTCAACATGTCTTCAATTGCGCGTCTCTCACGCAAATCTAACTCTGTGTGGGCCATATTCATTCTCCTTGCTTCACAGCAAGATAGGGGATTTGTCGCAACCCAGTTTAGAATGTGCCTAGGCTACAAGTGGTTAAGATTATAATGCATATTATGTAATATATTTATGTGGCGCATAGTAGTAGATATACGCAACCACATACCTGAAGAAGCTGTGGCCTCTGGACAGCGCAGCAAATGGCTGGCAGGGTTTTGGTAAATCTATTGTATCGGAATGATTATGTCCTCGGTTCTTGTTTTGAACGGTCCCAACCTCAATTTGCTCGGCCAGCGACAGCCTGACGTTTATGGTCGTGCCACTCTTGCAGATGTTGAGGCCTCCTGCAGCGCCCATGCGGGCACGCTTGGCCTTGAAGTTACGTTTTTGCAGTCCAACCATGAAGGTGCTCTGATTGACGCGGTACATGCGGCCAAGGGTGTGCACGGCGGACTTATAATCAATGCCGGAGCATATACCCACACGTCCATCGCGCTGATGGATGCTGTGGCCTCCGTTGAGCTGCCCATGGTCGAAGTTCATCTGAGCAACATTCACGCCCGTGAGCCGTTTCGCCATGTCTCTTATCTGTCCAAAGTGGCGATCGGCCAGATTTGCGGGTTTGGGCCTCAGGGCTATCTCATGGCACTGGACGCGCTCGCTGCGCGATTGGGCACAGAATGAGGTTGCGGGCTTATCTGCTCGGTGTGGCCGACAGCAAGAGTATTGAGGAGCTGTGGGAAGCGCATGTGGCGAAGATGGGCGAATACGGGTTTGACCGTCTGCTCTATGGCTTTACCCGCTATCGCACCTCGACATCCCTTGGTGATCCCAGCGACTTCATTATTCTGACCAATCACACTCGCGCGTATACGCAGGTGTTTCTCGATGAAGGCCACTATTTCCACGCGCCAATGGTGCATTGGGCGCTGGCGAATGAAGGCGCAAAGAGCTGGAAATTATTGGCGGAAATGGACCGGTCCAAAACGCTGAGCAAGGAAGAGCGCCGCGTATTAGAATTCAACCGAGATATGGGCGTGACTGCGGGATATTCGATCAGCTTCAAGTCGATCTCGGCGCGCTCGAAGGGTGCAATCGCGCTCACCGCACGCAAGGAAATGGATCAGGCTGACATTGACAAAGTCTGGGCCGAATATGGTGCAGACATTACGCTTATGAATAACATTGTTCATCTCAAGATCCTCACCCTGCCCTATACCGCCCCCAACCGCGCGCTTACTGCGCGGCAAGTTGAAGCGCTGGAATGGGTTGGAGACGGCAAAACGACGCAGGACATTGCGATGCTCATGGGCCTGACGCCCGCAACAGTTGAAAAACACTTGCGGCTGGCGCGCGATGCGCTGGCAGTCGAGACAACGGCACATGCCGTTATGAAGGCAGCATTTGCAAACCAGATGTTCGTTTTGGACTTCTAAATCAAGCTGTTAACCCTGAGGTAAGGTATACCTTACTTTCCGTAAGGTGAATTAACGCGCACATTTATCTTGTCAGGCATAAAAAGCTAAGCTTGTTTGGCAGACGACCTGAATACCTTTGAGATTACAAAGCTCTGATGGGTCGCCGGTCTTAGTGGGGATTATAGTCGTCCCCACTGGCCGGAGCTTCAATACGCCCTGCTCTACTTGGAGCAAGATCACTTGGGGGAGTGATTGTATTGAGCAGCGCGGCCCTCCATCCGGAAGGCCGCGTTGTCGCGTATATCACAAAGATTAAAAACTGTTGGTGAGCCAGCTTTGAACTGCGTCAAACGCCGATGTGCGAGGGCGATTTCCTGTGGCAGCGCTTAGCGCTGTGGTGTGAGGCTCGGCCCGCGCATGGCAGTAGAAAATTGAACGCCCAGATCAGCCTCAAGGCTACGCACCTGTTAGGCAGCAGCCCCTTGGATCACGCTCCCCATATCGCAGAATGGCGAAAGTTGAGCAAGCAAAGCACTCCCTTAAAAAGAAAAAGGCAGGACCGAAGCCCCGCCTTTACCAACCAACCACTGAAAAGTAGTTACTTGTTCATTTTTGCAACTTCAGCCGCGAAATCTTCTTTTACAACTTCGATGCCGTCGCCAACTTCAAGACGTACAAAGCCTGTGATCGTGGCACCGGCTTCTTTTGCTGCGGCACCAACGGTAAGGTCGGGGTTCACAACAAACGCTTGGTTCACAAGGGTCACTTCGGACATGTACTTTTGCATGCGGCCCACGATCATCTTCTCGATAACGGCGTCAGGCTTGCCTGATTCCTTGGCGATGTCGATCTGGACCTGCTTTTCTTTCTCGATCACTGCTGGATCAAGATCTTCCTCGGACAAGGACGCCGGGTTGGTCGCTGCGATGTGCATTGCAACCTGTTTGCCGAACGCTTCATCACCACCGGTCATTGCAACCAGAACGCCGATGTTGCCCATGCCGGGTGCTGCAGCGTTGTGCACATAGGACACAACGGCATCACCCTCGATGGATGCCATGCGACGCACGGACATGTTCTCACCGATTACGGCAACTGCGTCAGTCACGGTCTGCTCGACGGACTTGCCGCCCATGTCAGCCGCTTTCAGCGCGTCAATATCTGCGGCGGATACTGCAACGTCTGCAATGCCGGATACCATTTTCTGGAAGTCAGCGTTCTTGCCAACGAAATCTGTCTCGGAGTTGACTTCAACAGCAACACCGCGACCACCAGCTACTTTAACAGCCACGAGGCCCTCAGCAGCGGTACGGCCGGATTTTTTGGCCGCTTTCGCAAGGCCCTTGGTGCGCAGCCAATCAACAGCCGCCTCCATGTCGCCATTTGTTTCTGTAAGTGCCTTCTTGGCGTCCATCATGCCCGCGCCGGTCGAGTCGCGGAGTTCTTTGACCATGGATGCTGTAATTGCCATCTCTATGGGTCTCCTAAATCATGTGTGGAAATCAATGAGGCGGGTTACCCCGCCCCATGTCTTAACAGTGCAGCCGCAACTTAGCTTGCTGCTGGTGTCTCGGCCGGTGCCTCGGCTGGCGCCTCTTCGGCAATAGCTTCTTCAACAGGTGCTTCTTCCATCGCGCCCAGGTCAACGCCAGCGGCGCCGAGTTGTGCAGACATACCGTCCAGAGCAGCGCGTGCCGCCAGATCGGTGTAGAGAGCAATGGCGCGTGCCGCGTCATCGTTACCTGGAATGATGTAGTCAATGCCATCGGGGGAACAGTTGGTGTCAACCACAGCTACAACCGGAATGCCCAGCTTGTTGGCTTCGGCAATCGCCAGCTGCTCTTTGCGCACGTCGATGACAAAGATCAGGTCGGGACGGCCGCCCATTTCGCGGATACCACCAAGGGATGCTTCAAGTTTGCCTTGGTCACGTTCCATGCCCAGACGCTCTTTTTTCGTCAAACCGGCAAAGCCAACTTGCGACTGCTCGTCGATGTGCTTGAGGCGTTGAATGGACTTGGACACGGTCTGCCAGTTGGTCAGCGTGCCGCCGAGCCAGCGGTGGTTCATGTAATACTGTGCGCATTTCTCTGCGGCATCTGCGATCGGCTGTGCTGCCTGGCGCTTGGTACCAACAAAAAGGATGCTGCCGCCTTTGGCGACTGTATCACGGATGATTTTCAGCGCATCGTCCAACATTGGGACGGTCTGCGTGAGATCCATGATGTGAATGCCGTTGCGCGCGCCGTAGATGTACGGGCCCATACGCGGGTTCCAGCGCTGTGTCTGGTGACCAAAGTGTACGCCTGCTTCGAGCAGCTGACGCATGGAGAACTCAGGAAGAGCCATGTCGTTATACCTTTCCGGTTTAGCCTCATCGGGGGAATGATACGCGGGATGCGAACCAACCGGCGGAACCTTTGGGATTTCTCCCCATTGGTCCCATCCCCGACTGCGGGATTAAGTAGGCCGCGCTTACCGCAGGTCTCGATGTTCTGCAAGTAGGAAACGACCATATAACCATGGGTCAGGGCCTTTCACGGGATGTTGCTTTAGAATTCAGCCAAGAGCTTGGCATGTCCCTCACGCACCGCTGCCTCACAGGCCAGTGCCAGCGTTTTGCGGTTGGTAAAATCTGCGACCTTGAGTGCAGGATGATAGATGACCTGTACACTGCCTTGACGGGGCGCAGCCAACGTGGCCAGCAAATGCGTGCCAAATGTCATATCTCCCCACCACCCGTAGAAGCGCGGGTCCATGTCTGGCGGTGCGGTATAGTGGACCGAGACAGGCTGAACCGCGATCTCAAGTCTTAGGTCCTCGGCAAAGAAAGATTGAAACAGCGTTGTTTTGAACGGCAGCACCTGCAAACCATCCGTGCTAGTCCCCTCAGGGAAAAAGAGCAGTTTGTGCCCCGCCAGCAAGCGGTCGCGGAAGACTTCGGTCTGTGCATGCGCGCGGGAAGGATTACGCTCGATGAAGACAGTCCCTGTCGCACGGGCGAGCCAGCCGATGCCGGGCCAGGAGGCCACTTCGGACTTGGAAACGAAATATATCCGCTTTGCCGCGTTGAGCGTAAAGATATCGAGCCAGCTTGAGTGGTTTGCCACCACTGCCCCGCGCCCTGTCATCGGCGCGCCCGAGACATGCAGTCTGATGCCCAACACGCGAAACGCATTGCGGCAGACAAATTGTGTAATGTAGGGCGTGACGGGACGGCTCTGCCCGTTCAAAGGCCGCTCGATCAGGCGAGTGACGAGCAGGATGAGCAATCCGCCAAACACCAGTACGATCAGAACCGCCCCACGCGCTACCACGCGCAGCCAATCAGCAAGACCAAGCGTTGGCAATTCTAGGTGGACATCGCTATCCCATCTTTGGCTCATGGGCTGCCTCTGCCATATATTTTTGCCTGACGCGCGTTCATCTGCGCGGTGTCCATGATCAGGCACACGTCGGTGGTGTTAAAGGTCCGATCGACAAACGCCCCCTCCCCCACACAGCCTCCCAAACGCAAGTATGCTTTGATCAGGCTTGGTACTTGGACCATTGCCGCCGCGCGGTCGAGGTTTGCTTCTTTAATCAGGTTCATGCTCTGATATGCAGTGGCATGGGCGCGCGCACGTAACGGCGGCGGAGCCAGATGGCGGTGGTGCAAAAGCGATAGGGGCGCTGCCAATTTGTGAATATCGGTGCCATGAAAGCTGGCTACTCCGAACAGGATGTCGATCCGGTGGGTCGCCACATATTCTGCCAGCCCGCTCCACAGCGCGTGCATTGCCATTCCGCCGCGGTACGCCGGATGCAGGCAGGAGCGACCAAGCTCAAGAATAGTGCGGCCCGAAGATTTGAGCAGACCAAGGTCATACTCTCCTTCCGAATAGAACCCGCCTGCTGCATCTGCGCATGTGCCGCGTAACAACCGGTAAACCCCAATAACCTTGTTACAGCCCTTTTCGGTAAGGATCATATGATCAAAATAGGGATCAAAACGGTCGCGCTCTATCCGGTGATCATGGTCCACCATATCACCGCCTCCGCCCAGCTCATCTACAAACACATCATAGCGCAAACGCTGCGCCGCAAGTAGCTCGGCTGGTGTCTCGGCCAGTTTGACCGTGAACTCTGTCCTATTCAGCCGGGTCATGGTGCTCCTTGGAGATAATTTGCGCTTGGCCTACGCGCTCCGGTGCAAATTAGCAACGAGGTGGCAAATTCGAAAGTACAACCTATGGTTGGCATTTCAGTTTCCGCCGAGATGTTTAGAAATTATCAATACTAGCCTGTGAACATTAACCATCAAAGACGGGAAGCAGCGCGATACGCGTGCTGTCTATGACCACTTTGCCCGCGTCCCTGAAGTTAACCGTCAATTTACCGCCAACATTGCTTTGCACCTGCCCAACACCCCAATCAGGCATATCAGGATGCCGCACCAGCATACCGGGGGTCAGGATCGCATTGAAATCACCCATTCATTGTTCCTTACGTCATAGGAGGTCCCCGTCTTGGACCCAGAAACCAACTTCGCCGCACTTATCGGAAGCCGTATTTGCCATGACCTGATATCGCCTGTTGGGGCGATCAACAACGGGATTGAGCTTATCCAGATGACCACGCCCTCGCTGGGGCCTGAAATGGCACTCATTTCGGAGAGTGTGACCAATGCCAGCGCACGCATACGGTTCTTCCGCATTGCATTTGGCGCCGCGGGTGAACAGATGGTAGGCCGCGCCGAGGTCATCTCGATCCTCAAGGATGTTTATGCGGGCACCCGTCTCACGGTCGTCTGGGGACCAGTAGAGCCGGAACCGCGTCAAAGGCTGCGCCTGACGTTTCTCGCGCTTCTGTGTATGGAAACGGCGATGCCTTACGGTGGCCGGATCGAAGTGGCGAACGACGGGGACCGCATCAGTATCACGGGCCATGCGGATAAGTTCAAGATTGACGATACGCTGTGGAACGCAATCAATGGTTCCCAGCCGGACTATGATTTGCGCCCCGCTCAGGTCCAGTTCGGTCTCCTGCCGTTTCTCGCGGCGCAGGACGGATTTACGCTTGATGTCGCGACCAGCGATGAGCGGATCACGATCCAGATTTAGTGGCAGTGCGCTTTAGGGTCTCACGGTCCCGTCTCCTGTCACTAAATACTTAAAGCTGGTGAGCTGCGTGGCCCCAACGGGGCCGCGTGCATGCATCTTGCCGGTCGCGATACCGATCTCGGCGCCCATCCCGAACTCTCCCCCGTCGGCAAACTGGGTTGAAGCGTTGTGCATGATAATCGCGCTGTCGAGTGTGTTCATAAACGTCTGCGCAGCATCCGCATCCTCGGTAATGATACAATCGGTATGGTTCGATCCATAGCGCCTGATATGCGCCATCGCATCCTCGATGCCGTCGACCTGACGGGCCGCGATGATCATGTCGAGATATTCATGTCCCCAGTCTGTATCAGTCGCCGCTACAACACCGGGGATACCTTGCAGCGCTGCATCTGCACGAACTTCGACGCCTGCATCGATCAGCGCACGGATCACGCCGGTCCCGATAGTCGCGGCAACGTCCTTGTGGATGAGCAGACATTCGGCGGAACCACAGACGCCCGTTCTGCGCGTCTTCGCATTGAGAACAACCTTCAGAACTTTCTGCGGGTCAGCTTCTTTATCGATGTAGATGTGCACGATGCCCTCCAAGTGGGCAAAGACCGGCACCCGCGCCTCGCGCTGCACCAACCCGACCAATCCTTTGCCGCCGCGTGGCACAATCACGTCGATTGTATCTGTCATGGTCAGCATTTCGCGCACCGCAGCACGGTCGCGGGTCGGAACAAGCTGCACCGCATCTTCAGACAGACCCGCATCGCGCAACCCCTGCTGCAAACACCCATGCAGCGCGCGGCTGCTGTGAAAACTCTCGGAGCCGCCGCGCAGGATCACCGCATTGCCCGCCTTGAGGCAGAGCGCGCCTGCATCGGCAGTCACATTAGGACGGGACTCGAAGATCACGCCGATCACCCCCAGAGGCGTGCGCACGCGTTTGATATTGAGGCCACTGGGTTGATCCCATTCCTCCATCACTTCGCCCACCGGATCGCGCTGCTCCGCAATGGCACGCAGCCCGTCAATGATGCTTTGCAGGCGATCGTCGTCCAGCATCAGGCGATCGAGCATCGCAGGGCTGAGGCCTTTTTCGGTGCCATAGGCCATATCTTTGGCATTGGCCTCGAATATTGCCTCGCGATTGTGCCATACGGCGTCCGCTGCGGAGATAAGTGCTGCATGTTTCCGCTCTGCCGTGGCCGTAGCAAGGACCGCTGCAGCTTCTTTTGCACGCGCGCCGATATCAGCCATCAAGGCAGGGATGTTGGTCGTGTCGGTCATCTAAATGTCCTCCTTAGGCCACGTATCAAAGGGCCATGTCGTCGCGGTGGATCAGAGCGGCACGCCCCGGATAGCCTAGCAGGGCTTCGATTTCAGCGCTCTGGTGGCCCTTGATCAATGTGGTTTCGGTCGCGGAATAGCGCGCGAGGCCAGAGCCGATGCCCGCCCCATCCGGCCCTTGAATGGTGATCGCATCGCCACGCTCGAAGGTGCCTTGAGCGGATGTCACACCAGCCGGCAGCAGGCTTTTGCCGCGCTGTAAAGCTGCGACAGCACCGGCATCAAGGGTAATCGCACCCATTGGTTTCATCGCTGCGATCCAGCTTTTTCGCGCGGCCTGTGGGTCGGTCTGGGCGGTGAACCACGTCGCATTTGCGCCCTGCTCCAACGCCGTCAACGGGCGCATCACAAACCCTTCGGTAATCGCCATGGCACAGCCTGCAGAGACAGCAGTTTTCGCTGCCATCAGCTTGGTCTTCATCCCGCCTTTACTCAGGCCGGAGCCCGCATCCCCTGCCATCGCCTCAATTTGCGGCGTAATTTGGTCGATGACGTCAAAGCGCGTGGCGGTTGGATCATCAGAGGGGTTTGCATTATAAAATCCGTCAACGTCCGAGAGCAAAATGAGTTGGTCTGCGCCCACGGTCACAGCAATCTGCGCCGCGAGACGGTCGTTGTCACCAAAGCGGATCTCATCTGTCGCGACCGTGTCGTTTTCGTTCACAATCGGCACAGCACCAAAACCCAGCAGGGTCTCCAGCGTCGCGCGACTGTTGAGATAGCGGCGACGGTTTGCACTGTCCTCCAGCGTGACAAGAACCTGCGCAGTTGTAATTCTGTGCGGCGCCAGCACTTCTTCGTAGGCGCGGGCGAGGCGGATCTGACCTACGGCCGCTGCCGCCTGCGACTGCTCAAGTGCGAGCGGACCAAGGCCCAATCCTAGCACGCCGCGCCCCAATGCAATCGAGCCGGAGGAGACTAAAACGACGTCCGTCCCCTGCCCTTTGAGCCACGCCACGTCTTGTGCCAATGACGCCAACCAATCGGCACGTAAACTACCCGTTTCACGGTCCACCAACAAAGCAGAGCCGATTTTTATCACAAGTCGTTTGGCGGAGCTTAGGGTTGCCAAGGCACTTCCTCCTCGGAGGCATTCTGGCGAATACGGTCGCCGTCAATCTCGGCCCGTAATGCGCGCAGCACATCAACCGTGTTGATTTTTGCAACGGCGGACATCTGCATGACCACGCCACCACTTGCTTTTTTCAATTCAGACGTTGCACTTGCGAGCTCTTCTTCATCCAAAGCATCAATTTTATTGAGCACCGTAATGCGCGGTCTGTCCGCCAATTCACCACCGTAGGCTTCAAGCTCGTTGATGATGGTATGGTAATCCTCAACCATCGTTTCGGACGTGCCATCAACCAGATGCATCAACACTGCGCAGCGCTCTACATGGCCCAAGAAACGGTGACCGAGGCCGCGACCTTCATGTGCACCCGCAATAAGGCCGGGAATATCGGCGATCACAAATTCAGCGTTATCGACCCCCACCACGCCGAGGTTCGGGTGCAGGGTCGTAAACGGGTAATCCGCAATCTTGGGCCGCGCATTGGACGTCGATGCGAGGAAGGTGGATTTACCTGCGTTGGGCAGACCCAACAGGCCCACATCAGCAATCAGCTTGAGCCGTAGCCACAGGGTGCGCTCTACTCCGTCTTGACCGGGATTGGATTTACGCGGTGCTTGATTGGTCGCAGATTTGAAATGCAGGTTGCCCCAGCCGCCGTTACCGCCGCCCGCAAGCCGCACACGTTGGCCCAGTTCGGTCATGTCGAAAATTACGGTTTCCTGATCTTCATCAAGGATTTCGGTGCCAACCGGTACCCGCAGGATAATGTCATCGCCGTCTTTGCCTGTGCGCTGCTTGCCCATACCGGGCTGGCCATTTTTTGCAAAGAAATGCTGCTGATAGCGGAAATCGATGAGGGTATTCAGCCCATCCACAGCCTCGGCCCAGACCGAACCGCCGCCGCCGCCATCCCCCCCGTCAGGGCCGCCGTACTCAATATATTTCTCACGGCGAAACGAGACACAGCCACCACCACCCGCACCGGAGCGAATATAGACTTTGGTAAGATCGAGGAACTTCATATTATATCCTAAAGGGTTACCGCAGTTTAAGGCTGTAGGTCCAAGTGGGCACCGTTGCATCACGTGCAAGGCAGAATGTTTCGGCATCACCCAAATAGGCGAAACCGGCGTTTATAAGCACTTTGGCAGAGGCGGGATTGTCATGGAAGACCGATGCAAACATCGTATCATTTTCAAGCGGATTTCCCGCCACAAGTGCCTGTACCGCGTCAGAGGCCAGATGCGTGTTCCAGAACGGGCGCGCGACCCAATAGCCGACTTCGGACTGGTTGCGGTCAAGGCGCATCAGGCTGATGACGCCCATAACTTCGCCGTCACTGTGGGCGGTGCCATCCATGACCCAAACGTCCTCATCACGCTCAGGCGCCATTGCACGCTCGATAAATCCGGCAATTAGTCCGGGCGGCAAGGGATGCGGCAGCCGCGGTGTGAGCTTGGCCAGACGGCTATCGCCGGCGTAATGCTCGATCAGGGTCAGGTCAGACATGCGCACGGGCCGCAGATCAAAGCGGGGCGTGGACAAGCTTGGTTGGTTGGTGAGTATTTCCATCGTTAGAAACTCCCTCCAAAGAGTACGAAAAGAACTGATGCTACAGTCAGACCTGCAAGGGTCCACATCAGATAAGGCTCGGCGCGGGTACCTGAAACGGTGCGGGCGATTGCACTGCCGCCAAGCGTCCAAAGCGGGTGCATAACAAGCTGGCAGGTGAGCAGAACCGCAGCGACTGTGGCGGTCGCGGTGAGTGTCGGAATATCGGGCCCGACAAAGGCGGTAAAGCTGCCCACGATCATCGCCCAAGCCTTTGGGTTTAGCGGATGCACGATCAGGCCAGCCATAAAGCCCGGAACGCTTGCAGGTGGGTCGCCCTGCCCCAAGCGCAGGTTCGCCACTTTCCACGCAAGCCAGATGATATAGGCTGCGGAGATATACTTGAGTGCGGTGAAGAGCACGGGTGCTGCCTCTGCCAATCCCATAAGACCAAATCCGATAGGCCAGATGATCAACTGTTTGCCCAAGGCGACACCCGCCACAAAAGGAAGTGCCGCGCGAAAGCCGAACCGCGCACCTGTGGCGAGCAGCGCCATGTTTGCGGGGCCGGGCGTGCCGACTTGGCTGGCCGCAAACACTGCGAGAGGGATCAAGGCAATGCTCATTTCACGCAATCCGGCGATCAGGAGCGCGCATCGAGGATGAAATGGTCATGTGCACTCCTTTCTTATGTGGATGAGCATGAGAGACAAAAGAAAAAGGGACCGGCGTTTCCGCCGATCCCTGATATTCATATCATTTTCGGGTACGGCTTATTCAGCGGCTTCCGCCATTGGTACGATCGAAATGAATGTGCGGTTTTTCAGGCCTTTGTGGAACTGAACGTTACCTTCAACCGTGGCAAAGATTGTGTGATCCTTGCCCATGCCGACATTCTGACCAGGCCAAAATTTCGTGCCGCGCTGACGCACAACGATGTTACCTGGGATGACAAGTTCGCCACCATATTTCTTTACGCCAAGACGGCGACCAGCTGAGTCGCGACCGTTACGGGACGAACCGCCTGCTTTTTTATGTGCCATGTGGTCTCTCCTTAACCTTTTGCCAGCTCTTTGGCCTGTGCGATCCAGTCTTCACGACCCACACGACCTTTGAACGACAGTTTCTCTTCAATCGCTTCGACATCCGCGTCCGACCATGCAGCGATCTGCGCGAAGGTTGTGATACCTTCTGCGTGCAGTTTGCCCACAATCACCGGACCAACACCAGAGATGTTGGACAGATCATCGCCATCGCCTTTTGCGGCTTTCTTTGCTGCGGGCTTTGCAGCCTTCGGCGCTTCTTCTTTTGCTTCAGCCTTCGGTGCAGCTTTTGCAGGCTTCTCTGCCTTTGTCTTCTTTGCTTTCTTCACGGGCGCATCAACTGCTTTGCCTGTGATCGCTGCAACGGCGGCTGCGGAAACCGAGCCTGTGCCGATCGCGGCTGCAACACCGGATTTACCTGCGCCGGATGCGAGGATCTCGGTGATCTTAACCAGCGTCAGTTTCTGACGGTGACCTTTTGTGCGCTTGGAAGAGTGCTTCCGGCGACGCTTGACGAAGTGGATTACTTTCTCGCCTTTGATCTGATCAACGACTTCGGCTTGCACGCCTGCATCTTCGATCATTGGCGCGCCAACTGTCGGGTTATCCCCGCCAAGCATCAGCACTTCGTTAAACTGGACTGTCTCACCGGCAGATGCCGCAATACGTTCTACGCGGAGCATATCGCCCGCCTGAACTTTATATTGCTTACCGCCTGTTTTCAGGACCGCAAACATAGGTCTTCCTTCATATCTTCCGCGTTCTGTGGTCCCCGGTTAAGGGTGTTTTGGACCAGACTGTGCCTGTATCCACCTCGAACAGCGCGCCCTTGGGGCGTCATTAAAAATAGTCCCGAGCGCCGAATGGCAGGTCGAGATGGCGGCTTATCGGGCGGTTGAGGGTGTAAGTCAAGGCGCATTGGTCGTCTGGGGCCATGTTTTCATGTCTTTTTGGCGCGCAATGAACATCAGGCGGTTACCAAGCGCGCTTACAGCTCCTCAGCGGCCATATTCAGCGCCATCGCCCGCCCCAAAGCATAGGAAATGTCCTCGTACAGTGGATCAAACCCCGCAAAGAATCCAGAATTCAGCGCCTTGCCTGCTTCTGTGGTGGAGAATTCGGCATAGAGCGTCAGCTCCTCAATACTCAGCGGGCTGTAGGCGAGGATCATAAAGGCCCCCAACCAGCTCAGCGTATCTGCGGCGATTTCGTCGCGCTCTGACATCACATCGGAGAGGATTTCATCGTCACTCATCATATAAACATCGCCGTCTACTAACGCGCGCAAAAAGTTATAGTTGGAATTCAATGCCGAGGTGACGTTGCGGTTAACCAGATCACCTGCGTCGACCATGCGGTTGACCTGGACCAGTCGCGGGTCCGTGCTCCCTTGCAACGCGGCGAAACGTGCGCGCGCTTCTTCCTCCACGGCGCTGTCACTCATTGCGCTTCGGGCAGAGTTTTCGAGAGTTATAATCTTGGTGCCCAAATCGGAAGCGAAGAAGCTGATCGCGTCCTCCAATACGTCACCGGTCAATGCAGGCTCTAGCCCGGCGCGGATACCTTCGCTGATCTTTTCCGGGTCATAGATGCGTGTGACCTGTCCTGCCCATGCGGGGCCGCCCTGACCTTCCAGCCATTCGCGGTTGAGCGTTGCACCAAAGGCCAGCCCCTCCTCGTGCAAAATGGCGCTCAACTCACGAACCTTGAGCACATCCATCAATACAGTATGGCGCGCGTCAGCCCAAAGCGGCAGCGCAGTCATTAGGGTTAGAACGGCGGCAAGCAGGTGGCGCATCTAGAGGTCCTGACTTGGCTGCATCATGCGGAGGCGCTCGGCCACAGCTTCGAAACGGTCTGCCATAATCTCGTATTGCACAGCATTCATCAAATCATAGACCTGCCGCATGTCGGGATGCTCCAGCGCTTCGGCGTATGCGACAACCTCCGCGTCCGAGAACGCCTGATACGTATAGGCCGCGCCCTCCAGCGCGCTTTGGCGCAGCATTGTACGGGTCTCGTCCTCCTGGGAGCGCATGGCCTCGCGCAGATCGGGCTCATCCATTTGCAACTCGATCACCCCTGCCCCTGCAGCGGCCATCAAGAACCGGATCTGGATTTCCTGAATAGAGCGCAGGGAGTTCTCTTCGCTCCCGCTGGCGGCATTCAAGCGCTCAAGCATGGCCACACGCGGCGAGTCTATGCTGCTCAGCCCTTCAATGATCTGCCCGCCGCTCTCGGACTTGAGCCCGTCATCCTCAACCATATGCGAGCTGTTTTCCGCCACAACCAAACGCTGTCCGAGGTCGGACGCATAGAAATCAGCCGCGTGGGTCAGAAGGTCATCGGATAGGGTCTCCTCAAGAATATCCACCGCCATGTCGTGCATCAATTCTGTCTTGAAAACCTCCGATACAAGGCGCTGCCATTCAGATCCGAAATCGTCTGCTTGCAGTCCAAGCATTTGGGGCGCTGCATCCGCAGACAGTGCAATGCTCTCAAGTGCCACGTCAAAGCCAGTGACCTCAAGGAAGCTCTCTAGGCTCGCGCGGTCAGGGGTTTCTGCTGTAGCGCTCAACGCGCCGAGCGCCAACATCATGGCGGCCACGGGGATCATCAAGGCCTGTCGGATCAACTGCATGGCACTTCCTTTTGCACGGTTTGGCCGCTAGATTAGCCTTTCTGTACTGCGCTGCAACGCAAAACCAAAAGAGCGGCAATTATGCGCAGACGCGCTCTTGCTCCACGCAAGGTTAGGCTCTAATGGACGCTCCTAGATCCCCGCGGAGATGTGCCGGAGTGGTCGAACGGGGCGGTCTCGAAAACCGTTGAGCCTTCACGGGTTC
>CBDTVN010000068.1:0-14769 GCA_965364195.1 uncultured Sulfitobacter sp.
CGGGCGGGGGGACTCGAACCCCCACGGGCATACGCCCAACAGATTTTAAGTCTGGTATGTCTACCATTCCATCACGCCCGCAACACGCGCACCATACAAATCCTAAGTGCTTTGTAAATATCTCAAATGTCTTCGCCCTTGAGGCCCAGAGGCGCGCCCTTTGCCAACAACGCCTTCTCGGACAGCCACGGATTGTTCGCCACCGCCTCCAGCATTTGTGCGCGCGCCTCCGCAATCCGGCCAAGGTTCATTAGTGTCAGCCCCCTGCCCGATTGGGCCGCCACATGGCGTGGCTGCAATTCCAATGCCCGGTCCAAATCAACAAGTGCTGCCTCATAGTCCTCGCGTATAAAGCTGATGTAGGCGCGCTGGTTCCACCCTTCGGCATACTCGGGGCAATATTCGGTCAGGCGCGTGAACTGGGCGTAAGCCTCGACAAAATCGAAACTTCCGCGCGCAGCCATACCCCGCTCCAGCACTGCTTTTGCTGCGTCATCAGGCGCGCGCAGCCAGACTTTCCACATCGCATCCGACGCCGCCTGCCCCTGCCGGAAATTATCCGCCGCTTGCGCTTGGGCGAACAACCCCTCCAGTTCGGCACCCACATCCGCAGATGCAGGACACTCCTGCGCAAACGCAGGCACGGAAAAGGCGGGGCCAACCATCACGGCTAAGGCAAACAAGATACGCATGTGGTAAAGGATGGCGCGGCTTGCCCGTGGGTCAAGTCCCCTCTGACAGCATTACTTCCTTCACCGCTTCCATCGCTACATAGGTCGAGGTAGAGGCCACATGTGGTAACGCCGAGATCGTATCGCCCAAAAACGCCCGGTAGCTGTTCATATCGCGCGTCCGCACTTTCAGCAGATAGTCAAAGTTTCCCGCGATCATATGCGCTTGTTCGATCTGCGGCACTTTTGCCACCGCCGCATTAAACGACATCAACGCCGCCTCGCGCGTATCGGTCAGCCGCACTTCGACAAAGGCCACATGATCCAGCCCTAGACGGATGGGGTTCAGCATGGCACGGTACCCCAAGATCACGCCGTTTTCTTCCAGCCGCCGCAGCCGTGCTTGGGTCGGCGATTTGGACAGGCCGATACGTTTGGACAGGTCGGTAATGCTGATGCGCCCGTCCTCGGCCAGCGTCGCCAGAATCGCTTGGTCGAACTGATCCAGATCAGAAGTGTTTTGCGCCATGTTTTCGCCCCTTTTGACGTAATCTTCCCTGCATTTCAGGTGTCTTTGGTTAATATGCCTGCGAATGACGTGATAAACTAGTCGAAATTCATCCATGGAGCATCCCAAAATGGCACGTGACACATCCCTTTCCCTGCGCGCAACCATCGACACGGGCACCTATAGTGAACCCGAGACCGTACTGGCCGCTCTGATCGAAACCGCAAACCTGTCCGAGCAAGACCGCAAGGACATCACCGCCATGGCCGCTGGCCTTGTGCGCGACATTCGCGGCACCACTGCACCGGGTATGATGGAGGTGTTTCTCGCTGAATATGGCCTCTCCACTGACGAAGGCGTGGCGCTGATGTGCCTCGCCGAGGCCCTGCTGCGCGTACCGGATGCCGAGACGATGGATGCGCTGATCGAGGATAAAATCGCCCCCTCCGACTGGGGCCGCCACTTGGGTCACTCCACCTCCACCATGGTCAACGCCTCCACATGGGCGCTGATGCTCACCGGCCGCGTTCTGGATGATGAGCAGCCCGGCCCCGTGCGCCACCTGCGCGCAGCGATCAAACGTATGGGCGAGCCTGTGATCCGTACCGCCGTGGCCCGAGCGATGAAAGAAATGGGACGGCAGTTCGTTCTGGGCGAAGACATCAAGAAAGCCATGAAACGCGCCGCAGGGATGGAAGCCAAAGGCTTTACCTATTCCTACGACATGCTGGGCGAAGCAGCCCGCACTGAAAACGACGCCCGCCGCTACCACCTCAGCTACTCTGACGCGATTTCCTCCATCGCCAAGGGGTGTACCCACGACGACATCCGTAAGAACCCCGGGATCTCCGTCAAGCTCTCTGCCCTGCACCCCCGCTATGAGGTGGCGCAAGAAGCGAGCGTTATGAAAGATCTCGTGCCCCGCCTGCGCGCATTGTGCCTGCTCGCCAAATCCGCGGGCATGGGCCTGAACGTAGACGCAGAAGAGGCCGACCGCCTTGGTCTGTCCCTCGATGTGCTCAACGCCGTGATGAGTGAGCCTGCACTGGCGGATTGGGACGGCTTCGGTGTGGTTGTGCAGGCTTACGGCCCCCGCGCCGCTGGCACCATCGACGCGCTCTATGATATGGCCAAACGCCATGATCGCCGCATCATGGTCCGCCTCGTAAAAGGTGCGTATTGGGACACGGAAATCAAACGCGCACAGGTCGAGGGCGTCGACGGCTTTCCCGTCTTTACCCGCAAGGCCGCCACAGACGTCAGCTACATCTCCAATGCCCGCAAGCTGCTGGGCATGACTGACCGCATCTACCCCCAATTCGCCACCCATAACGCCCATACAGTCGCCGCAGTCCTGCACATGGGTCAAGACAAAGAAACGTACGAATTCCAGCGCTTGCACGGCATGGGTGAGACGCTGCATAATATCGTGCTGAAGCAACACAAAAGCCGCTGCCGCATCTACGCTCCCGTGGGCGCACACAAAGACCTGCTCGCCTATCTGGTGCGCCGCCTGCTGGAAAATGGTGCAAACTCCAGCTTCGTGAACCAGATCGTGGACGAGGATGTCGCCCCCGAAGAAGTCGCCACTGATCCGTTCTCCAAACTCGAAGAGAGCATTCCCGTCATCCCGCGCGGTCCCGAAATCTTCCGCCCTTTGCGCGCCAATGCAATCGGCTTTGATCTCACCCACACGCCCACGCTGACAGCGATTGAGCAGGCGCGCGCGCCGTTTGCGGATACCACATGGAACGCCACACCCCTCGTCGCAGGAGGTGCTAAAGGCGGCACAGCCCAGGAGGTGCAAAACCCAACGGGCCTCGGCAAGTCACCCGGCACCGTACACCCTGCCACCCCCGCCGATGTCGCAAAAGCCCTCGACGCCGCAACCCCGTGGGATGCCCCGCTTGATGAGCGTCGCAAGGCCCTGCTGCGCGCCGCTGACATCTATGAAGAACGCTATGGCGAAATCTTTGCCCTGCTGACCCGTGAAGCGGGCAAAGGTCTGCCCGACTGCGTGGCCGAACTGCGCGAAGGCGTGGACTTCCTGCGCTACTATGCAGCCCAAGCGACCAACACGCCCCCGGCTGGCGTCTTCACCTGCATATCGCCGTGGAACTTCCCCTTCGCGATCTTCCTCGGTCAAATCAGTGCAGCCCTCGCCGCAGGCAACGCCGTCCTCGCCAAACCAGCCGAGCAGACACCACTCATCGCGCACATGGCCATTTCAGTGCTGCATGAAGCTGGCGTTCCGCTCACTGCCCTGCAACTCCTGCCCGGCGGCGGGGATGTCGGCGCGGCCCTCACCTCAGACGCGCGCATTAACGGCGTGGCCTTCACGGGCTCCACCGGTACCGCCCAGCGCATCCGCTCTGCCATGGCCGATCACTGCGCCCCCGGCACGCCACTCATCGCGGAAACAGGTGGCCTCAACGCCATGATCGTAGACAGTACAGCGCTGCCAGAGCAAGCGGTCCAATCCATCGTGGAAAGTGCCTTCCAATCGGCCGGTCAACGCTGCTCCGCCCTGCGCTGCCTCTATATCCAAGAAGACATCGCAGTAGATTTCCGCAAAATGCTGATTGGCGCAATGCAAGCCCTGCAAATGGGCGATCCATGGCACCTGAGCACCGACGTAGGTCCTGTCATCGACGAGACTGCGCGCAAGGGCATTGCAGATCACATTGCGGCAGCCCGCGCGGATGGACGCCTCGTGGCCGAACTGCCCACGCCAGATCACGGCACCTACATCGCGCCCACGATTATCAAGATCAAAGGCATCGGCGATCTGGAGCGTGAAATCTTCGGCCCCGTCCTGCACATGGCGACCTTCAAATCAAACGAGCTGGATAAGGTCATCAAAGCGATCAATGACACAGGATACGGCCTGACCTTCGGCCTGCACACCCGCATCGACGACCGCGTGCAATACGTGTCCGAGCGGATCGAGGCGGGCAACATCTACATCAACCGCAACCAGATCGGTGCAATCGTGGGCTCTCAACCCTTCGGTGGCGAAGGTCTTTCGGGCACAGGTCCAAAAGCGGGTGGCCCCAACTACCTGCCGCGCTTCTCGGCGCCAGACAGGGCGGATGTATCGCCGATCTGGAACACCACAGGCACCTTGCCTGCCCTGCCCGCGCATAGCGGTACGGCCATCGACACACTGTCCCTGCCCGGCCCCACAGGGGAGAGCAACCGCCTGTCGACCCTGCCACGCCCCGCAATCCTTTGCCTCGGACCAACGCCCGATACCGAGGCCACCCAAAAGCGCGCGGTTGAGGCCCTCGGCGGCACCGCAGTCTGCGCAGGCGGGGCAATTGCACCCGACGATCTCACCACAGGCCCCGAATACGGCGGCATCCTGTGGTGGGGCGAGGCGGATATCGCTCGCGAATACGAGCAGGCACTGGCAAAACGCACTGGCCCGATCATTCCCCTGCTGCGCGGCCTCCCCGACACTGCCCGTGTGCGCCAGGAACGCCATGTCTGCGTCGACACAACCGCCTCCGGTGGCAACGCAGCCCTCTTGGGCGCCTCCGCATAAAACCAAAGCAGCCCCCCGCATCAGGGGGGCTCACCCCACGGCCGGAATCCCTTTTTCACTTGGCCCATATACTCATTCCCGCCATTCCCACCCATCGCGCGCCCGCAATTCGGCGCACCATCTGCCTCAAGCGCCCAGAATGTCGTCATGCAATCAGCATGGCTGCTGGATCACGCCCCATCTGCCCTTGACCCTCCACAGGCAATCGAAGAACGTGGCGCGATGTTCCCCATCCGTGATCATAATCCCTCTGGCCGCGTGCCCTATGTGACCTACGCGCTGATCGCCGCGAATATTGGCATTTTCCTCAGCATGCTGCCCATTGCGGGCGATGAACGCGCACTGGCACAGGTCTACTATGACTATGCGCTGCTGCCCCGCCGCGTGATGGAAGGCGACGGATTCAACGCCCTGCTCAGCTCACAATTTCTGCATGCAGGATGGATGCACATCGCTGGCAATATGCTGTTTTTGTGGATCTTCGGCGACAACATCGAGGACGAGATGGGTCACGCTCCCTTCCTCGTATTCTACCTGATCGCAGGCGCTCTATCGGGCTACGCGCATGTCCTCGCTGACCCCACCTCCTACATCCCCACCGTGGGCGCATCGGGTGCTATCGCAGGCGTTATGGGCGCGTATCTGCTGCTCTTTCCAAAGGCGCGCGTCGACATCCTGTTCTTCTTCAAGATTTTCCCCATCCCCGCGTGGATCATGCTGATGATCTGGTTCGCCATGCAATTCATCGGCGGCTTGGGGGCCACGCCTGAAACAGGCGGGGTCGCCTATTGGGCACATGCGGGCGGCTTTGTAGCAGGTCTGCTGCTCGCCCTGCCGCTTTGGCTGCGCCGGGGCGGCCCGCAATTCTGGAAGGCCACCCACGGTCATCCGCCACATCCCCCCACCCGCTACGGCATGCCAAAGGTAAAACGCAAATGAGCCTCGAAATAACAGCGACCTGCCACTGCGGCGCAATTAAACTCACAGGCAACGCCCCAAACGGGTACGCCGACGCTGCGCGCTGCAACTGCTCTTTTTGCAAACGAAGACAAGCGGCCAATATCGGGGTCACTTCATCCAGCCTCAAGATCACCAAGGGGGCTGAAAACTTAGGCCTCTACAGCTTTGGCACGCATACAGCGCAACATTATTTCTGCAAAACCTGTGGAATTTACACCCATCACCAGACCCGTTCCGACCCGTTGATAAGCGGTGTAAACTTGGGCTGCATCGACGCAACACATCCAATCGATCACGAGCCCATCCCATGGCGCGACGGGGTGAACCACCCGTCGGACCGCACTTGAGGTTTAGCCGCGCACGATTTTGGCAAAACCGGTAAACACCGCCTCGTTGGACGCAATAATCTCGCCGTCCTGCAAGACATCACCACGCGGATTGATCGGCTCGACCAGTCCACCTGCCTCTTTGACGATGATCACACCAGCCGCCAAATCCCAAGCGTTCAAACGGCGCTCCCAATAGCCATCATAACGACCGGCAGCGACATACGCCAAATCAAGCGAGGCTGCTCCCCAGCGCCGGATACCCGCGCAGGTCGGTGCAAGACGCGCCATATCCTGCAGCGTCGCTGGCAGGTCTGAGCGGCCACCAAACGGTATACCCGTCGCAAAAATCGACTCGATCATCTTGCTGCGCCCCGAGACACGCAAACGGCTCTCGTTCATCCAAGCGCCGGCGCCCTTTTCGGCGAAAAACATCTCTTCTTTGGCCGCATCAAATACGACGCCCGCTACAACCTGACCTTTATGCTCAAGTGCGATGGAAATCGCCCAATGCGGCAAGCCGTGCAGAAAATTCGTGGTCCCGTCCAGCGGATCAACAATCCAGCGGCGCGTGGGGTCTTCACCGTCCTCGGCACCACCTTCTTCGGCGATCCAGCCGTAGGTCGGGCGCGCAGCGCGCAACTCGTCCTTGATGATCTTCTCGGCATTGATATCGGCACGGCTCACAAAATCGCCTGCACCCTTCATGGACACCTGAAGCTGTTCAACTTCACGAAAGTCCTTGACCAATGCACGCCCCGCTTTGCGCGCAGCCTTGATCATGATGTTAAGATTTGCACTGCCTACCATGTCAATACGGCCTTTATCTGAGAGGATTTCCGCCCTCTTAGGCCGTACCGATCCGATTGCCAATAGCCAGTGACGCAGCGTGCTACTTGTGCCCCCCAACAACTGAGATACCGTAGGGTCAAATCAAAGGGAGACCACCATGTCAGATATGATGAAACAAATCGTCCTCGCCAGCCGCCCCGACGGCGCACCAACCCCCGCAAACTTCCGCATGGAAGAACTGCCCGTCCCCACACCGGGTGAGGGTGAAGTCCTCGTCCGCGTCCACTACATGTCGCTCGACCCCTATATGCGCGGCCGCATGGATGACGCAAAATCCTACGCCGCCAACATCCCCGTTGATGGCAAAATGGAAGGCGGCTCTGTAGGCGAGATCATCGCGTCGAACGCAAAAGGGTTTGAGGTCGGTGAATTCGTAATGGGCGGCTTTGGTTGGGCCACACATTCTGTAGCTGCTGCCGCAGGCCTCGCCAAAATCGACCCTAACACCTCGCCCATCACCTATGCGTTGGGTGTGCTCGGCATGCCGGGCCTGACAGGCTGGTACGGCCTCACGGAATTGGGCAAACCGAAAGAGGGCGAAACGCTTGTCGTTGCTGCTGCCACTGGCCCCGTCGGGTCCATGGTCGGCCAGATCGCCAAATCACGCGGTCTGCGCACCGTCGGCATCGCGGGCGGCCCCGAGAAATGCAAAACTGCCGTAGAGCATTTCGGCTTTGACGTTTGCCTCGACCACCGCGCCTACGAGACGGCTTCCGAGTTGCGCCAAGCCATCAAAGAAGCGGCCCCCAAAGGCATCGACATCTACTTCGAGAACGTTGGCGGCAAAGTGCTTGAGGCTGTCATGCCCCTAATGAACCAGCATGGCCGCATCCCGATCTGTGGCATGATCTCCTGGTATAACGAAGGCGGCCTTGGCGCGGACGCCATCGAGAAAACCCTCACCGCCCCGAAACTCTGGCGCACTATTCTGGTGAACTTCCTGAGTGTGAATGGCTTTATCATCTCCAACCACTGGAACCGCATGGGCGACTTCCACAAAGAAGTCGGGCCTATGATCGCCAACGGCACCGTCAAAGTCCAGGAAGACATCACCGAGGGCCTCGAGAACGCCCCCGATGCCTTCATCAAACTCCTGACTGGTGGCAACACAGGCAAAGCCATGGTGAAAGTTATCTAAGCCCACAACGCGCGCTACCCTCACGGGTGGCGCGCGACACCTTCTCTATTTTGCATTTTAAACTCAATCCCGCAGGCGCATCCGTCACCAACATGTGCCGGGTCTCAAACAGCCTGCAACTTGCGTGCTTCTTTGCCCGCCAAGCCCAACAATTTCTGCATAAACGGCTTGTCGCGATCATCACTTCTGATGGCCGCATACAAACGCCGCGTAATCCCTTTTGGTGTCAGAGGCCGCGTCACATAATCTGACGAGTACTTAACCTCCCGCACCACCCAATCAGGCAAAACCGAGACGCCCCGATTGGACGCCACCAGCAGCAATATCACCGCCGTCAACTCGACTTGACGGATGGACGCTGGCTCTACCTTCGCGGGGATCAGCAACTGGCTAAAGACATCCAGTCGCGTGCGATCAACCGGATAAGTGATCAGCGTCTCACCTCGAAAATCCTCGGCTTCAATATATGCCTTTTTCGCCAGTGGGTGATTACTCGCCGCGACAAAGACTGCCTTGTAGTCAAAAAGCTCGATGAACTCGACGCCCGCAATCTCCTCTGGATCGGACGAGATCACCAGATCCACCTCCTCGCGCAAAAGTGCGGGCAACGCATCAAAGGCCAGACCGGGGCGAATATCTACATCCACATCACCAAAACTGCGGCGGAACTGCTCCAGCACCGGAAACAGCCATTCAAAACAGGCGTGACACTCAATTGCGATGTGCATCCGGCCTGTGCTGCCATCGCGCAGCCCGCTGAACTCCTCCTGCAAGGCCGCCACCTGAGGCAAAACCTGCTCGGCCAGCTTCAACAACCGCTGTCCCGCAGGCGACAGCTTGAGTGGTTTGGAGCGGCGCACAAACAGCTCCACTCCCGCCTGATCCTCCAGCCCTTTGACCTGATGGCTCAACGCGCTTTGCGTGATGTTCATCATGTCGGCAGCCCGTGCAAGGCCGCCCGCACGGTGGATCGCCTGAATGGTCCGCAAATGCCTGAATTCGATATGCATATGAGGTTCGCCTCATGTTAAATATGAAAGTTATGAATTTGTCTCATATTAGATGCCATGCAACAAGTGTGGAAATCAATAAGGATATCCACCATGACATCGCCTGCCGTCTCATTCGAAGTCTTCCCGCCTAAAACAGTAGATGCCGCGTTCAAACTCTGGGACACGGCCCAAGCGTTGGCCCCACTCGCCCCGCGCTTCTTCTCCGTGACCTACGGCGCAGGCGGCACAACGCGCGATCTGACCCATGATGCGGCACATGTCCTACACCGCACTTCAGGCCTACCTGTCTCTGCCCATCTCACTTGCGTCGGCGCCAGCGTCTCCGAGACCATGCAGCAGGCCGAGAAATTCCACGCCGCAGGGGTCACAGATATCGTTGCCCTGCGCGGTGACCCGCAAAACGGCGAAACTGGTTTTACCCCACACGCGGAAGGCTTCAAAACCTCGATCGAGCTGATTGAAGCACTTGCCCTGCAAGATAAATTCACCATTCGCGTCGGCGCTTACCCCGATTGCCACCCAGACGCAGTCAGCCAGCACGCCAACATCCAGTTCCTCAAGCGCAAATTCGACGCAGGCGCGGATGAGGCGATCACCCAGTTCTTCTTCGAGCCCGAGAGCTTCTTGCGCTTCCGCGACCAATGCGCGGCGGCTGGCATCACCAAACCCATCGTGCCGGGCATCCTGCCCATTACCAACTGGACCTCAGCGCGTAAATTCGCCGCCCGCTGCGGCACCAAAATCCCTGCATGGATGGAAGAAGCGTACCGCGCCGCCGAGCGCGATGGCCGCACCGAGCTGCTTTCGACAGCTCTATGCGCCGAGCTGTGCAGCGAATTGGTCGCGGAAGGCGTGGATGCCCTGCATTTCTACACCCTCAACCGCCCCGACCTCACCCGCAATGTCTGCCGCGCGTTGGGCGTCACCCCACAATCTGCCCTATCCAACGTGGCGTAACACCTTGCACCACGGCGCAAAACGGCTCTAGGCTGGCGCGATAATACCCCAGCCGGAGCCATTTTATGCGACGCCTTGCCACTTCTCCTAATGACCTGCTGCCCGCGACCGAGGTGATCAAACTCTCGGGGCTGGAATATATGCAAAGCATGCTCGATGGCACCAATCCTGGCCCACCCATTGGGGCGACTATCGGCTACACCCTCCACAGCGTCTCTGAAGGATCTTGCGTCTTTCGCGGCACGCCGGAATTCAACGTGACCAACCCAATGGGTACGGTCCACGGGGGGTGGTACGGCACCCTACTCGATAGCGCGATGGCTTGCGCCGTTATGACCCGCGTGCCCCGCGGATCAGTCTATACTACGTTGGAATTCAAAGTGAATATCCTGCGCTCGATCCCGCTGGGCATGCAGATCGATTGTATCGGCACCACCGATCACGTGGGCCGCTCAACAGGTGTATCCCATGGCGAAATCAGAGGTGTGGAGGATGGCAAACTCTATGCTACAGGGTCCACAACTTGTATTGTGATGAAGGTCGCCTGAAGCCGCACTCGTAGCTTCAAGAGAATACGCTCAGACGTTTTTGAAAAATTCCGTTTCCCGCGTTCAAACGGCGTGCTTAGCGGTTTCTTCTGCGCCCGCTTCTGGCTGCGACTGGATGCTCTCATGCAGCCCCTCCGACGGGTCCGCCCCCACCACACGTTTGCGCCGCGTCACAAATAACGGCCCCCAGCCGACCCATGTCCCGATGGACGGTGCATGAACGTCCTGCTCAAACCGGCTTTGCCACCCCTTGGGCAGCGGCAATCCAGCATCCTGCGCACGCTCCAACATCCACACCAGCGAGATATTGGATAAGGGCCGCGCATAGTGCCGCCCACCCAACTGACCGCCTACATCACCATGACTGCCCCGAAACCAGAGCTGTTCGATCTGCTCGGGACGCGCAGGATCGCTCTCCCAGACAATCGGGCGGTATGCCACACGCGTCTCGTCGCGCGCCAGCGCATGAAATCCACGTTTCACATGCCAGCCTAACGCGTGATTGTGAAAGGCATAGCGCGCCACACTCAACCGCCATAACACAGGTACATTGATCCCAAGCGACTTCACAGTGTCCCACACGCCAATCATCTCGATCTGCACATCCACATGGCAATGCGCCGCCGCAAAGCTCTGCACAGTATCGTCATGGGACGTACATTCATAAAGGCGGTAGGCTTGGCGAATGTTCCGCTCGGTTGCACAATCGCGCCGCAACAGCCCTACGCGGTCGATAATTCCCGCAAGTGAACGCACGGCATAAGCGCCGCGCGAATACCCCATCAGGTAAACCCGGTCGCCCTCACGGTAACGCGAAGCAAGATAGCCATACGCCCGCTTGATTTGACGGTTGATCCCCCGCCCCGACACCACATCGCGCATGGTCCTCCAACTGTCCCATTGAAGCCCCGGTTCGTAATAAATCGAAATCTGCGTGCCCATTTCCTGCGCCAGATGATAGGCAATGCCAGCGTTCGTCTGACATCCCGGCTTGAGCGTGGACATGGTCCCATCAAGGATCACCAAATGCGTCTGTGGCCCCCTGCTTCGCTTGGCAGGGCCAAAATCACTGTCAGGACGGGTCCAGAGGCGGCCAAACAGCCGCCTCAAGACGCTGTCGTTATTCTGCGGCGATGGCCTCACCTTGCAACAACTCCCAAACCTTATGCGGCGTAAACGGCATATCCGCCTGACGCACGCCGTGCTCCCATAACGCGTCCTGCACAGCGTTCGAAACCGCCGCCAGCGCGCCCACTGTCCCCGCCTCGCCGCAACCCTTCATGCCCATAATGTTGGCAGTCGATGGGACGGGCTCACTCGTGAACGAGATGAAGGGAACATCCTGCGCGCGTGGCATTGCATAGTCCATGAACGATGCCGTGAGCAGTTGGCCGTCCTCGTCATAGACAACACGCTCCTGCACGGCCTGTCCGATGCCCTGCGCAACGCCGCCGTGCACTTGGCCCTCAGCGAGCAAAGGATTGATCAGATTTCCGAAATCATCAACCACGGTATAGCGGTCCGTGGTCACGATCCCCGTTTCTGGATCAATAATCACCTCACAGAAATGCACCCCGTTGGGGAAACTGCGTGCAGGCAAAGTCGCCCGCTCATGATGGGTCAACAAATCATCTCGCCCCTGCGCGCGGGCCATGTCCGCCACTTCCAGCATCGTCGGCGTCAGGTTCGACCCTTCAGCGCGGAAACGCTCGTCATCAAAGCTGATCTCGGAGGCGGGCACACCCATTTCTTCTGCCAAAAACGCGGTAAAGACTTCCTTTATCTTGCCCACAGTCGCCAACGTTGCATTGTTCTGAACCGTGACCGAGCGGGAGCCGCCCGTGCCGCCGCCCGTCTTGATAAGATCGCTGTCCCCTTGGATCACAATGATCTTATCCGCCGGTATTCCTGTCTGGTCGCTCAGGAACTTGGCATAAACCGTCTCATGCCCCTGCCCGCCCGACTGGGTTCCGACCAAAATCTCGACTGTGCCATCCTCAAGGAAGTTTACTTTCGCCCCCTCACTCGGGTCGCCCAGAATACTCTCGATGTAGTAGCAAATCCCAAATCCGCGCAGCAAACCGCGCTTGGCATCCGCCGCCTTGCGCGCCGCAAACCCGGCAGTATCCGCCTCCAGCACGCCGCGTGCCAGCACCTTGTTGAAGTCACCCACATCATAGGTCTCGCCCGTGGCCGCCGCATAGGGAAATTGCTCCGGCTTGATAAAGTTGATGCGGCGAAGCTCCAGCGGATCAACCCCCAACTCCCGCGCCGCGCGGTCCATAACACGCTCCAGCACATAAATCGCCTCGGGCCGCCCCGCACCGCGGTACGCGTCCACCTGCACGGTATTGGTGTAGTAGCCCTCAACCTGCAGCCACGTCGTCTTGACGTCGTAAACCCCCATCAACACACGGCTGAACAACTGCGTCTGAATGAATTGCCCGAACTGGCTGTTGTACGCGCCCAAATTGCACTTGGACGACACACGATAGGCCGTAATCTTGTTATTCGCGTCAAACGCCAGCTCCGCCAGAGAGGTCAGATCACGCCCGCCATTATCCGACAGCATCGCCTCCGTCCGCTCGGACATCCAGCGTACAGGCTTGCCCAGAACACGTGTCGCATGGCCGATCAGGAAGTACTCGTGGTAGGACATCCCCTTCATCCCAAAGGCACCGCCCGTATCAGGGTTGGTCACCCGCACGTTGTCCTCCTCCAGACCGAACGCTTTGACCAGATTGTTCTTATGGACCCAGACACCCTGGCCGTTAATGGCCACATGCAATCGCGTGCCATCCCACTCCGCATAACACCCGCGCGGCTCGATCGAGTTCACGATGATCCGGTTGTCCGACACATCAAGGCTGACAGTCCGCGCCGCCGCAGCAAACGCCGCCTCGGTCGCGGCCTCATCGCCCATGCCCCAATCAAACGCACAGTTATCCGCCGCCTCTGCGTGCACGGCCTCACCGCCCCGCGCCATATCCATCTTGGCGGGCAATTCGTCCACCTCGAACATGATCAACTCGGCTGCGTCGCGTGCCTGCTCGTAGGTGTCCGCAATCACCATCGCCACAGGTTCACCCACAAAGCGCACACGGTCTTTCGCCAGCATCGGGCGCATTGGTGCCGCCGCATCGCTCCCGTCACGGTTTTTAACGGCCGCACCTTTGATCGCGATATCCACACCCGCCGCTTCAAGGTCTGCACAGGTGATCACCAGCTGCACCCCCTCCGCCTCAGCCGCCTCGCTCACGTCCAGCTCTGAGATCACGCCATGCGCATTGCTCGAGCGGAACACATAGGCATGCAGGGCACCCTTGGGGGCAATATCATCCACATACCGCCCATGTCCGGTCAAAAACCGCACATCTTCAACCCGCTTGATTGACTGGCTCTTACCAAATTTTTCCATGCGCCCGCTCCCAAAAGTCATCTACCTGTTTTCAACTCGGAACCTAGCAGCCCTGCACCCCCTGTCCAGCCACCACATAGCGTCACAACACTGCACAGGAGCAATACGGGATAGGCGGGCGGGGCGATCTGGGCCCGCAAGGGAGCAGGAGCGCCGCATGCACCCTTCCCCTTCCTCCGATCCTAAGCTACATCAACCCCTAAATTCAAAGCTTGGGAGCCACCATCATGGCACTGGAAAAAAACTTCAACGCAAGCGAGGCAGAAGCCCGCATTTACGCCGCTTGGGAAGAGGCTGGCGCATTCAAAGCAGGGGCAAACGCCTCACGCGACGAGACATATTGCGTCATGATACCGCCCCCGAATGTAAACGGCTCGCTCCATGTGGGGCACGCGTTCAACAACACACTCCAAGACATCCTCACCCGCTGGCACCGCATGCGTGGCTTCGACACGCTCTGGCAACCGGGTCAGGACCACGCTGGCATCGCCCTGCAACTCGCAGTCGAAAACAAACTCGCCGAGAGCCAGATCAAACGCACCGACCTGACCCGTGAAGAGTTCCTGACGCACGCATGGGCTTATAAAGAAGCCACCGCAGACACCATCGTAGGCCAGCTCAAACGCCTCGGCGCGTCCTGCGACTGGTCGCGCAACGCCTTCACCATGTCGGGTGCGCCGGGCGACACGCGCGTGGGCCACGAGAACTCCCCCAACTTCCACGATGCCGTGATCAAAGTCTTTGTACAGATGCACAACGATGGTAAAATCTACCGCGGCAAACGTCTGGTAAACTGGGACCCACGGTTCGAGACGGCGATATCTGATCTAG
>CBDTVN010000069.1:0-14610 GCA_965364195.1 uncultured Sulfitobacter sp.
GCTACAGCGGGTAAGGCAGCATGGGAGGTTCCGGGACTGGATGCCAATGCTCCCCAACGTGAGATCACGACCGTGGGCATCATCGGTGCTGGCACCATGGGCGGCGGGATCGCGATGAACTTTGCCACTGCGGGATACAACGTGAAAATCGTCGAGACGACGCAAGAGGCGCTTGATCGAGGTCTGAAGGTCGTGCGCGGAAATTATCAGCGGTCCTCTGACAAAGGGCGCTTTCCGCAAGACGAGGTTGAGGCGCGCATGGGCCGTTTCGATGGCCGCCTTGAACTGGCTGATCTGGCCGATTGCGATCTGGTGATCGAAGCAGTGTTCGAGGACATGGACCTCAAGCGCAAGATTTTCACCGAGTTGGACCGCGTTTGCAAAGAGGGTGCAATCCTTGCGACCAACACCTCCGCGCTGGATATTAACGAGATTGCGGCGATGACGCGCAGGCCGCAGGATGTGATCGGGTTGCACTTCTTCTCCCCTGCCAACGTGATGAAGCTGCTCGAGATCGTGCGCGCCGCGCATACGGCAGATGATGTGGTGGCCACGTCGATGGCCTTGGCCGGCAAGATCAACAAGATTGCGGCGCTTGTCGGCGTCTGCCCCGGATTTGTGGGCAACCGCATCCTGTTTGCGCGCCAGATTCAGGCGAACAAATTGCTCGCTAAGGGTTTGATGCCTTGGGACGTCGATGCGGCCCTCAATGCCTTTGGCTTCAAGATGGGGCCGTTCCAGATGAGCGATCTTGCAGGTCTCGATATTGGCTGGTCCAAAGGGGCGACCACCGACAATCCGATCCGCGACATGCTGTGCGAAATGGACCGCCGTGGGCAAAAGACCCAAGCCGGATTTTATGACTATGACGAGAACCGCCACCCTGTGCCGTCTAATGTGACCGCTGGGATCATCAAGAATGTGACTGGGGCAGAGCCGTCCAGCATGATTGCGGATGAGATCATCGAGATTTGTATTTATCCGATGATCAACGAGGCGGTGAAAATCCTTGAGGAGAACAAGGCGCAACGCCCCTCTGATATCGATGTGGTTTGGCTCAACGGATATGGCTGGCCTGCGGACAAAGGTGGGCCAATGTTCTATGGCGACATCGTCGGCGCGCAGGCGGTGCTGGACCGGATGGAAAAGCTGGGCGCGGATGATCCTGCGTTTGCGCCTGCCGACTTGCTGCGCCACCTTGCCGCGACGGGTGGCAAATTTACCGAGATTGATACCGGAGGGCTGAAAGTATGAGCTACGAATTTATCACGACCGAGAAGAAGGGCCACATCCTCGTCGTCACAATGAACCGGCCTGACGTCTATAACGCGGTGCATGTTGATATGCACAACGAGATGGCCGATTGCTGGGACGCCTTTGCGGCGGATCAGGATCTGTGGGTCGCCGTGCTAACTGGTGCAGGGGACAAGGCGTTTTGTGCAGGCAATGACCTCAAGGCGACTGCCGCAGGCGGTGCGCGCGCGACGATGACGCCGATGGGATTTGCGGGGCTGTCCTCCCGCTTTGATCTGGAAAAGCCGATCATCGCTGCGGTAAACGGGTTTGCCATGGGCGGCGGGTTCGAGACCGCGCTGTCGTGCGACATTATCCTGGCCTCCGAGAACGCAAAATTTGCCCTGCCCGAAGTCAAGGTTGGCTTCTTTGCTGCGGCTTCCGGTGTGCAGCGCTTGTCGCGCTATATCGGGCGTTTGGCCGCACAAGAGATGATGTATACGGGCCGAACGATCTTAGCGGATGAAGCGCTCAAGATGGGGTGCGTGAACGAGGTGCATCCGCACGATGAACTAATGGCAAAAGCGATGGAGAAGGCAGAGCAACTTTGCTCTGTTTCGCCCTCAGCGGTGAAGGCGACCAAACGTGTGCTCAATGATATGTATGCCCGCGACGGGATGCAGGACAGCATCGCCTACTCCCGTGAGGTCATCGCTGATTTGAGCAAAACCGAAGATTTCAAGGAAGGCGTGAATGCCTTTGTCGAGAAACGCAAACCGGAGTGGGTTAATAAGTAACGCGACCCTTTGGGCCGACAGATAACCCACCGATACAAAATTTAAACAGGAGACATTGAATGTCAGATACACCGATGGAAATGAATAACCTTGCCATGTCCGACAAGGCAAAGCCGCTGCTGGCTGCTGTGATCAAGCACATCCGCGAAAACGTTGATCCGATGACGGATGAATTTTTTGCACTGGGTGAAGGTCGCGCGGACCGTTGGTCCTATGCGCCCGGTCAGTTGGAACTGCTCGAAACAGCAAAGCAAAAGGCGCGTGATGCAGGTCTATGGAACTTCTTCTTGCCCAATGCCGAAACAGGCGAGGGTCTGAGCAATCTCGACTACGCCTATATTGCAGCCGAACTAGGCAAGAGCCCGCTGGCGCCAGAGACCCTGAACTGTAACGCGCCTGATACGGGCAACATGGAAGTGTTGGAGCGTATCGGTACCCAGGAGCAGAAAGACACATGGCTGAAGCCCTTGCTCGACGGTAAAATCCGCAGCGCGTTTGCCATGACAGAGCCCGATATGGCTTCCTCGGATGCCAAGAATATCTCGACCTCTGCCGTGCTTGAAAACGGTGAATGGGTGATCAACGGGGAGAAATACTATATCTCCGGTGCCGGTGATCCACGCTGTAAGATCATGATCACGATGGTTAAGACCTCTCCCGATGCGGAGCCATTCCGCCAGCAGTCACAGATCCTTGTGCCCATCGATACACCGGGCGTCGAGATTGTCGGCCCGATGCATGTCTTCGGCCATGATGATGCGCCGCACGGGCACATGCACATCAAATTCACCAACGTCCGCGTGCCAGAAAGCAACATCCTGTGGGGTGAAGGCAAAGGCTTTGAGATTTCCCAAGTGCGCCTTGGACCTGGCCGTATCCACCACTGCATGCGCTCCATCGGGTCGGCGGAAAAGGCGCTTGATCTGATGATCGAGCGGGGACTGAGCCGCGTGGCCTTTGGTAAGAAGGTCATTGATCTCGGTAAAAACATGGAAACGATTTCGCGCGCCAAGATCGAGATTGAATCCATGCGCCTGCTGGTGTTGAAAGCCGCCAAAGCGATGGATGTGCTGGGCAACAAAGAAGCGCGCATCTGGGTCTCGATGATCAAGGCCAAAGTGCCAGAGCAAGTCTGTGATATCATCGACCAGGCGATGCAGGTGCACGGTGCCACAGGGATCAGCCAATGGTCGCCGTTGTCCGGCATGTATACGGCACAGCGCACGCTGCGCTATGCGGATGGTCCTGATGAAGTACACCACCACGTGATCGCACGCGCCGAGGTAAAGGATTATAAAGAGTCCAATTCCCGCACCCACGCCGCGCGCAACGAGATTGCAACCGGCCGCCAGCGGAGCGGCGTATGAGCATGTTTGACCTGACCGGAAAGGTGGCGCTCCTAACAGGAGCGTCCAAGGGCATGGGGTTCGAGATGGCCAAAGGCTTGGCTGAGCACGGCGCCACGGTGATCATCTCCTCGCGGACTCAAGAGGACCTTGATGCTGCGGCTAAGGCCATCAACGATGCCGTGGGGGCCGAGCGTGCCCACGGCGTTGCGGCCAATATTGTGCACAAGGACTCGCTTCAGGCGCTGGTGGACAAAACGCATGAGATCGCAGGGCCGATTGATATTGTGGTCGGCAATGCGGGTGTGAACCCCTACTTTGGCCCAATCGCTGGCATCTCCGACAAAGACTATGAGCGGACGATGAACGCCAATGTGCAGTCCAACCTGTGGCTGGCCAAGATGGTAGCGCCCGATATGGCGGCCAAGGGGACAGGCTCGATGATGTTCACCTCGTCGATTGGCGCTTTCAAACCGTCAGACAGCTTGGGCGTTTACGGCATGTCAAAACTGGCGCTGATCAGTCTCGTGCGCAATTTGGCGATGGAGTTTGGACCACAAGGCATCCGCTTTAACGCGATCTGCCCTGGCCTGATCAAAACCGACTTTGCCCGCGAGTTGTGGGACAAACCCGGTGTTGAGGAGAAATACTCCAAGGGCATCCCCCTGCGCCGTCTCGGAGAGCCCGATGACTTTGCTGGGCTTGCCGTGTTCCTTGGCTCGGATGCCAGCAAATACATGACCGGACAGGCGCTCACCGTCTGTGGCGGGTCGAGCATGTGGGCCTAAGATATGGAACTCAAAGACAAGATTATCGTCGTGACGGGAGCTGCCTCTGGCATCGGGCGGGCAATGTGTCAGCGCTATGCGGAGGAAGGGGCGAAGCATATCGCCTGCGTTGATCGTGACATCGCGGGTGCGGAAGAAACGGCAAAGATGATGGGCGGCAAAGCGTACCAAGTCGATGTCGCCGTTAAGGATCAGATCACCAGCATGATCGATGCGGTTGAGGCAAATGTGGGTCCGATTGACCTGTTCTGCTCCAACGCAGGGATCTCTGTGGCGGGCGGTGTTGAAGTTGGCGATGACGATTGGCAGCGGATTTGGGAAATCAATGTGATGTCTCATGTTTGGGCAGCACGTCATCTGGTACCGCTCATGTCGGCGCGTGGCGGTGGGTATCTGCTAAATACATCATCGGCGGCTGGGCTTTTGAACCAGATTGGCTCTGCCCCCTACGGTGTCACGAAACATGCTGCCGTGGGACTGGCCGAATGGCTGGCGTTGACGTACGGCGATCAGGGGATCAAGGTCTCGGTCTTGTGTCCGCAGGCCGTGCGCACGGAAATGACGCGCGGGCATGAGGATCATGTTGCTGCCATCGACGGAATGATGGAGCCTGGCCCTGTGGCCGAAGCCTGCGTTCAGACAATCCGCGCCGAGACGTTTCTGGTGCTGCCGCATAAAGAGGTCGAGACCTATATGCGCAACAAAACAGAAAACTATGACCGCTGGATCGGTGGGATGCGCAAGCTGAACCGCCGCTTTGGCAGCTTTGACAGTTAGGAAAATTCAATGATCGGCTATACCACCATCGGCGTGAGCGACCTGGAACGCGCCAAGAAATTCTATTGTGATCTGTTCGCCGACAAAGGCGCAAAGGTTGTCATCGACGCAGGGCGCATTGCCTTTATCGGGACAAAACGCGGGGAGCCAATGCTGGCCGTTTGCGAGCCATACGACAAGGAAGCGCCAACACCCGGCAACGGTGTGATGATCGCCTTTCCGATTGAGGAAAAAGATGAAGCCGACCGCCTGCACGCGCGAGCATTGGAGCTTGGTGCGACCTGTGATGGCCCTCCGGGCCAGCGGATACCAGACCGTTTTTACGGGTCTTACGTGCGTGACCCTGACGGCAACAAGCTGTGCTTTTTTATGTTCGGATGAACACAATTTACCGAGACTGCTAAGAAGGCAGTTTATAGGAAAAGAAAAGGGGTCAGCTCAGTTAGGGTTGGCCCCTTTTTTCTTTAGCGGGCGCACGAGACCCTCTTGCGCGACGCTTGCGACCAGTGTGCCGTCCGCACTGTAGATCGAGCCGCGGTTGAAGCCGCGTGCTTTTCCGGTCCATGGGGCATCAAGGTCATAAAGATGCCAATCGTTGAACTGGATTGGGCCGTGGAACCACATGGCGTGATCAAGACTAGCAGTCATTACGTTGCCCTGAAACCACGTGAGGCCGTGTGGGCGCAGCGATGAGCCGAGCAGGTTCATATCAGACGCGTAGGCCAGCAGACAGTGCTGCATTTGTGGCCCCTGACCTTTAGCGGCTTCCATGCGGAACCACAGATGGTTTTTATCCGACGCTTTCTCGGGTGTGAAAAAATCGCGCGGGGCGACCTCGCGCAGCTCGATCGGGCGCTCGCGCAGGAAGTCGGCGTGGAATTTTTTAGGAATTTTGTCGACGTGGGCTTCGCGCAACTCATCACGATTGGGCCAGTCTTTAGGCGCGCCCACTTCAGGCATGGTGTGCTGGTAGTCCCAACCCTCCTCATCCACATGAAAAGAGGCGGAGAGGTTGAATATCTGTTTGCCGTGCTGGATCGCCACAACGCGGCGGGTGGTAAAGCTGCCACCGTCACGGGCGCGGTCAACTTGATAGATCACCGGAATTTTGGGATCGCCGGGGCGGATGAAGTAGGCGTGCAAGCTGTGGCACAGCCGATCAGGCACAGTGCGGTAGGCCGCCATGAGTGCTTGGGCAATAACGTGGCCGCCAAAGATGCGGGTTGTCGTCTCTCCGCCGTTGCCCATGCCCCGAAACAGGTCAACCTCCAGCTGTTCAATGTCGAGAAGCTCTAGCAGTTGGTCGGCGGCAGTGCTCATATCGGTGGGCCCTTAGGTGCTGGCCCGTGCGTTCGCATAGGCGATAAAGAAATCAAAGCTGTCGGGGTTGGCCATGCTATCACGGTTCACCACAGTTGCTGGGTCTCCTCCCAACAACAGCTTTTTCACCGGAACCTCAAGCTTTTTACCCGATAAGGTGCGGGGAACTTGAGCGACCTCAATAATCTCGTTCGGGATAAAGCGAGCGGAGACGCCTTTGCGAATGGCGTTGTTTATCTTCTCTTTGAGCGCATCGTCGAAAGGGACGCCGTCGGCGGGGACGATGAAGAGTGGCATGAAGCTTTCGCGGCCAAGGAATTCTAGATCGATAACGAGGCTGTCTAGAATATCATCAAGACCTTCTACCGCTTGGTAAATTTCAGCGGAACCAAGGCGCAGGCCTTTCCGGTTGATCGTGGCGTCGGAACGCCCGTAGATCACCGATCCGCCGTCTTTGTTGATGCTGATCCAATCGCCGTGCCGCCAGATGCCCGGGTAGGTGTCGTAGTAGCTCTCGAACAGGCGGGTCCCGTCGTCGTCGCCCCAAAAGAAAAGGGGCATGGAGGGGAGTGGCGCTGTACAGACCAACTCTCCCACTTCGCCGATGAGTTCATTCCCCGCAGGGTCAAACGCACGCACGGCGTTGCCAAGGGCGCGGCACTGCATCTCGCCTGCGCGGACCGGCATTGCGGGATGGCCGAGTACAAATGCGCCTGCCAGATCGGTGCCGCCGGAGATCGGGGCAAGCCAGACGTCGGCCTTCACATCACGGTAGATCCAGTCGTAAGCATCCGAACTCAGCGGCGAGCCAGTAGAGCCCAGAGAGCGCAGATGGGTCAAGTCGACAGCTTCGCGTGGCGTAATGCCAGCCTTGAGGCACCCGGCAAAGAAGGCGGCACCTGCGCCGAGATAGGTTAATTTTTCCTCAGCCGCAAAGCGCCAAAGGGCGAGCATGTCGGGGTGGTTTGGCGCGCCGTCATAAAGACAGACGGTCGCCCCCTGCCCCAATGCCATCCATTGCGCGTTCCACATGATCCAGCCCGAAGAAGTCAACCAGCAAAACCGATCATCGCGGGTCAGATCGTGGTGTAATGACTGCTTTGCAGCCTCAAGGATCACACCGCCGTGGCCGTGCACGATGGGCTTTGGATTGCCGGTGGTGCCAGAGGAATAAACGATCCAGAGTGGCTGATCGAAGGGCACTTGAGTTGGCTCGAACGCCACATCATCATGCAAAAGGCTGCCCCAAGCGACATGGCCTTTGGGGACATCACCCACAACGGGCAGCGTGACGAATTGCGCAACGCTCGGCAGTTGGGAAGTGATCTCCTTCAATACTTCACGACGGTCCACAGTCTTGCCCATGTGGGTATAGCCGTCTTGCGCGATGAAAACCTTGGGTTCGATCTGTTTGAAGCGGTCGAGGATCGCAACATGGCCCATATCGGGTGCACAGAGTGACCACGCCGCACCAATGCTCACAGTAGCAAGGAAGGCGATGAGGGCTGCTTCGGTATTGGGGAGCACGGCAACGACGCGGTCGCCTTGGGTGACACCCATGCTCTTGAGGTGGTGAGCGACGGAGGCGACTTGCGCGCGCAACTCTCCCCATGACAGCTCTTTGCGGCCTGAGGTCTCCGACATGCTAATGATTGCGGGGTGGCCCTCGCGACCCTCCGCATGGCAGAGCACATTGTCCGCGTAGTTGAGCATGGCGCCAGGGCACCACTGCGCACCCGGCATGGTGCGGGTTGCGAGGATTTTCTCATACGGCACGCTGGCGCGGATACTGAAGAAGTCCCAGATCGCAGCCCAAAACGCATCGAGGTCGGTGACGCTCCACTCCCACATCTCGTTGTAATCGGTGAAGGTGAGGCCGCGTGTCTCTTCTACGAACCGCTCGAATGCAGCCATTGTAGAAGCATCAGCGCGCGCCCGAGTGGGGGACCAGAGAACGGGGTTCATGTCAGCGCTCCGTGAATGAGTGCTTTGAGTTGCGGGCGTGCGGGATAGGCGCTGCTTGGGATGAGCTGGGTGAAGAAGATAACCGAGAGGTCAAAGACCGGATCGATCCAGAAGGCCGTCGAGGCCATGCCGCCCCAGCTGAAATCACCCACACTACCCGGAGCGCGGGCGCGGCCCGGATCAAGGAGAACCGCACCGCCAAGGCCAAAGCCCATCCCCTCCATCGGTTGCTCGGCAAAGCTGCTGGGGCCCATGGAGGCGATATCGCCACCCAGATGATTACGCATCATAAAGTCGAGCGTTTTAGGGCCGATGAGGCCTGCACCGCCGGTGCGCATCATCTCGGTGAATTTGAGATAGTCATCTATGGTACCAACAAGGCCGCCACCGCCAGATTGGATTTGAGGGTTCAAAAAGGGCGAATTATCAGCGCCGTCAAGTTGGCGTAAGGTATCCGCACCCTTGTCCACTTTGCCGACAGAAAAGGCGTTTCCGGCGAGCGGGGTATAACAGGCGGCAAACCGGTCTTTGGCGGCGGGCGGCACAACAAAACGGGTCTCGCCCATGCCAAGCGGGTCGAAAATTTCTTCGATGAAGACCTGCTCCAGCGTCTTTCCCGTCACGACTTCAATCACGCGGCCAAGGACATCCGTCGCGACCGAGTATTCCCAGCGCGAACCGGGGGCAAACGCGAGAGGGAGTTGCGCCACTTTGTCGGCCATCTGCGCCATGGTGAGTTTGTCACCGCGAAATTCGATATGCTGCTCGGCCATCGCGGCCCCCAACACACCGGGGTTGAACCCGTAGCTGAGGCCGGACGTATGGGTGAGAAGATGATGCAGCGTGGGCGTCGCGCAAGGTGCGGTTTGGTCGATGCTTGTGGCACCATCCACCAAGCACTGCATATCCGAGAACGCGGGGATAAAATCGGACAGTGGCGCATCAAGGTGGAACAAACCTCGTTCTGCCAGCATCATGATTGCCACGGAGGTGACGGGTTTCGACATGGAGTAGATGCGCGCCACAGTATCGCGCTGCCATGGTTGGCCTGCCTCAAGATCACGCATGCCGCAGTCGTGGTAGTAAACCTCCTTGCCGCCTTGTGCGACAAGTACAGACGCTCCCGCAAAGCGGCGGGCGTCAATGTAGGTTTGCATCCAGTCGGCGATGCGGTTCAGGCGGGCAGGATCAAACGTGGTCATTAGACCTCCAACCACTCCTTGCGCACATCTTCGCGCGATTTTAGCTCAGCCGGTGTGCCCTCAAAGACAACTTGGCCGTGGCCCATCACATAGACGCGGTCGGCGATGTCCATCGCGATGGAGAGCTTTTGTTCAACCAACAATGTCGAGATGCCCCTCTCGGCGATTGCCTTGAGAACTTCAGCCACCTTCTGAACCATCTGGGGGCTGAGGCCCTCTGTCGGCTCGTCGATCATCACGAAATCAGGGTCACCCATCAGCGTGCGGCACATGGTGAGCATCTGTTGCTCGCCACCTGACAGCACCGAGGCCTCTACATCCGCGCGCCGATCCAGGTTCTCGAACATGTCAAACATCATCTGCATAGACCAGCGGCCCGCACCATCCTTTTGACCGGGTTTGAGACCCAGCGTCAGGTTTTGGCGCGTGGTCAGACCGGGAAAGATATCGCGGTTCTCTGGCACATAACCGAGGCCCATATTTGCGATCTCGTAGGCTTTTTTGCCTGCGATTTCCTGACCGCGAAACTTGACGGAACCTTGGGGGGGGACCTCGCCCATAATGGCTTTGCATGTGGTTGAGCGGCCCACGCCGTTGCGGCCCAAGAGGGCTACAATCTCACCCTCCTGCACATTGAGCGTGACGCCCTGAAGGATGTGGGATTTGCCGTAATAGGCATGCATGTCAGTGACTTCGATCAATGTTCTTCCTCCAATGCCGCGCCCAAGTAGGCCTCTTGTACTTTCGCATCCGCCCGTACCGCTTCAGGTGCGCCAGTCGCCAGGATTTCACCATAAACAAGAACGCTGATCCGGTCGGCAAGGCCAAAGACCACGCCCATGTCGTGCTCGACCATGATGAGGGTCTTGCCCTCCGTCACACGCATGATCAGGTCCATAATATAGTCCGTCTCAGTGTTGGACATGCCCGCCGTCGGCTCGTCCAGCATGATGACATTCGCACCACCGGCGATGGTGATCCCAATCTCCAGCGCTCGTTGCTCGGCATAACTAAGCGTGCCTGCCGGCAGATTGCGCCGCTCCAGCAGATTGATCTGGTCAAGGATCGCATCAGCACCCTCGGTTAGTTCGCGCTGGCGGTTCACGATATTCCAAAAGCTGTATTTGTAGCCATGGGACCATAACAGCGCGCAGCGGATGTTCTCGAACACGCTCATCATCGGGAAGATGTTAGTGATCTGAAACGAGCGACTGAGACCCTTGCGGTTGATCTGGAACGGCTCAAGCCCCGCAAGGTTCTCACCGTGCAGTTTGACCGTACCTGCTGTCGGGGCAAAGCGTGCGGTGATCAGGTTAAACAGCGTGGATTTCCCCGCCCCGTTTGGACCGATGATTGCGTGGCGCTCTCCCTTGCCGATGCTCAGGTCGATACCGCGAATAATCTCGGCCTTGCCGAAGCTCTTCTTGAGGCCTGTGAGTTCGAGTGCTGGTGTGCTCATGATTTGCCCCCCATTGTGTTGGCTTCGTTCCATGCGTCCTTCAAGTCAGGTGCGGTCCTCTTTGCGATCCCGATCCCGAGTGCAGCGATGGCCGCGGCGATGATCCACGGCAGGATCGTGTGGCTGTCAAAGGTTGTCCAGAACAGGGTCATCTCATTATCGCCCGTAGCACCATGCCGGAAGTGGAATGTCATTTCGACCAACGCGCAGAGGCCAAGGATGCCAATGGCCGCCGGCAGGAGTGTCTTGAAGTACGGCACAATCAGCAGCTTCCATTTGCCCAGTTTGATAGCAGGCACATGCATCATGATGAGCCCGGCCAGACCGCCCGGGAAGAACATGACCGTCGCCACAAAGAGCGAACCTGCATAGAAAGCCCAAAGCTCTGTCTCGAGGCTGAGCACTGTTTGCACCAAAGTGAAGACAACCGCGCCAATGATCGGTCCGAAGAAGAACCCGACACCGCCCAAGAAGGTGACAAGAAGGATGATGCCTGATGAGGCCGCGTTCAGGTTTTCCTCGGTCAGGATCTCGTAGTTGATGGCGAAGAGCCCACCAGAGACGCCTGCGAAAAAGCCCGATGCGACGAAGCTGTAATAGCGGACCCAGCGTGCGGAGTAGCCAAGAAATTCCGCGCGCTCGGGGTTGTCGCGCACGGCGTTTGCCATGCGGCCCACGGGCGTACGGCTCCATGCGTACATGAGGGCGGCAGAAATGATGACCCATGCGGCGGTAAGGTAATAGACTTCCTGCTGCTGCAAGAACTCAACGCCAAAGAACGGCTGTGCGTATGTGCGATCGCCCGAGATGCCCTCTTCGCCGCCAAAAAAGGCAACGACGATTACCGAGCTGGCCGCGATCAACTCACCCACACCGAGCGAGATCATCGCAAAGACCGTCCCCGCCGAACGGGTCGAGAATGCACCGACAATCATCGCCAGACCCATACCGAAGATGCCACCAAACAGCGGTAGGATCGGCAGCGGCATCGCAGCAAAGAAGTCGGACATATTCATGATGTGCATGCAGAAGAATCCGCCAACACCCGCGTAAACCGCGTGGCCAAAGGAGAGCATGCCCCCCTGCCCCAGCAACATATTATAGGCGAGCGCAAAGATGATCGTGATCGACATCTGGTTCATGATCGTCAGCGCGGAGTTGTTGGTAAAGATCATCGGCAGGATCAACATCGCGATGATCGCCAAAATCCATGGCAACAGCGTGATCGTCATAGAGCCGGCACGCATCCGCTGCGCAGGCTTTGTTGGGTCGGTTTTAAGCTGTTGGGTCAATGTGTGCGCTTTCCGAAAAGACCTGCAGGGCGAAAGATGAGGATCAGGACCATGAGGATATAGGGAAGAATATCGGCGATCTGCGGACTGGTCAGGCTCCAGAAGTCACGGAATATACTGTCGTCCATATTCTCTGGGGTCGCGATGCCAATAGCGTTGAGGATATGCTCCATCTCGATATTGTACGACTTGGCAAAGGTGGTGATCCACCCGATCAGCAGTGAAGCTACAAGGGCGCCCCAGAGCGAGCCAAGCCCGCCAATCACAATGGTCACAAACACAATCGAGCCGAGGACAAAGGCCATGCCGGGGAAGGTGCCGAGCACCGGCCCAGCAATGACGCCGGCAACACCAGCAAGCGCTGTCCCCACACCGAACACACCCATAAAGATGAGCGGCACGTTATGGCCCAAGGCCTCAACCGTGCGCGGATAGCTGAGGGCTGCCTGAATGATCATGCCGACGCGTGTTTTGGTGAGAATATAGAGAAGGCCGATAAAAATCCCGATGGAGATGAAGATCATGAAAATCTTATAAGCAGGGATCGAGTTTCCGGAGATGGCAAAGGCCGTGAAATTCAGAATTTCTGGAACGTTATAAGCCATCTGGTTCTTGCCCCAGATGAACTGAACCAGCTCTTCGATTAACAGAGCGAGACCGAATGTAAATATAAGCTCGGGAACGTGCCCGTACTGATGCACACGCCGTAGCCCGTACCGTTCAACTGCAGCGCCCGCAAAACCGACAATAAGCGGCGCAAGCAGCAAACCCATCCAGAAACCCAGCGCGAGGCTGATGGAATAGGCAAAGTAAGCGCCCAGCATATAGAAGCTGGCATGGGCAAAATTAAGTACACCCATCATCGAGAAAATAAGGGTCAGACCGGCGGAGAGCATAAAGAGCAGCAGTCCAGTCACCAGCCCGTCGATCAGATTGACGAGAATGAGGTCCATTTGGCCCCTCCGGTAGAGAAGTGTTGAAAGAAAAAGTGCCCGCTCCCCTTTCAGGGAAGCGGGCTACGATCAGCGCGCGGTTAAGGGCGCTTCATCTCGCATGTGGTTGCGATGTCGGCACTCGCCATCTCAATAGTTTTAATCACACGGACACCATACTCCGAATTGTCAAACGGGAAATCAACACCATCGTTCGTGTGCTCAAAGATGTGCAGATCCTGAATCGCCTGGTGGTCATTTGGACGCATCATCACTTTGCTACCCCAGATGGAATCGTACTCCATACCTTCGAGTGCATTGGCAACAGCAACAACATCGTCAGCTGTACCAGCTGCTTCGATGGCCTGCGCCAGCATACCAATGGTGTTGGAGATCCGCGTCTGGTCTACGTTGCCGTCAGGATATTTTGCCTTGAACGCTGTGTAATAGGCCGCAGCTTCGTCACTTACCGGTGGGTTAACCTGACCTTCGCCAACCAATCGCACGATACCCTTACCAGAAGCGCCGAACGCCGCTGTGATACCGGAACCGGCAGCATAATACGTGTAGATCGGGCCAGTATAGCCGTTTTCAATGATGGATTTACCAAGGCCAAGCATGTCCGCACCCCAGTTACCCGTGATGACGGCATCTGTTTCGGCGTTGACGATCTTGCGTGAGTAAGGTGTGAAGTCCTTAACCTTGCCAATCGGGTGCAGTTCGTCACCAACGATTGTGATGTCGGGACGCTTTTCGCCGATGTACTTGTTCGCAGCAGCTGCAACAGCCTTACCAAAGGAGTAATCCTGACCGATAAGGTAAACATTCTTGATTGACTCGTCTGCTGCAATGCTATCCGTCACAGCATCCATTTTCATGTCTGCGTGCGCGTCAAAGCGGAAATGCCAGAAGTTACACTTGTCGTTGGTCAATGCGGGATCAACAGCAGCGTAGTTCAGGAACAGCACGCGGCTGTCTGGGTTGCGGCGGTTATGCTTGTCCACGGCTTCGGTCAGTGCGTTTGCAACACCGGAGGAGTTACCCTGCACGATGAAACGCACGCCTTGGTCGATTGCGACCTGAAGCTGGATCAAGGATTCTTTAGGGCTGATCTTGTTGTCAAAGCCAAGTATTTCGAACTCTGTACCGCCCAGAACGCCACCGTTTTGGTTGATCATATAGTCAGCTGCAAACTCAAACTGGTGCAGGCCGTTTGTGCCGGTGCTGGCAAAAGGGCCGGACAGCGGATCGATAAAGGCGATCTTGATGTTCTCGGCAAATGCAGCGCTTGCACCGATGATAAGTGAGAGCGCGGAGACCGCACCAAGTTTTGTGATATTCTTCATATTGTTCCTCCCAAGGACAGCCCGTCGCTGTTTTGCGATCATTATCTAATGGGCTATAAAGTGAGACTTACACACCCCGACAGTAAGTCAAGCACTCACATCAAGACATAGCCGTAGTTTTTTCATTTTGACGTTAGGGCATCTAACATAAAC
>CBDTVN010000070.1:0-14462 GCA_965364195.1 uncultured Sulfitobacter sp.
TTCCAGTCATCGACGGCCACATCGTCCGCCAGCACTGCTTTGCTTCGGTCATAGGTGGCGAGGCCTTTGACTGCGTTAAGGTGATGGCGCACGATATCTTCAAGGTTGGCATACGCGCCGTTGTGCCCGTAGGGGCCTGTTATGCTGACGTTGCGCAGGGTCGGCGTGCGGAAGCGGTACATATCTTCCGGCTCCCCAATGATCATGCCGCGCCTCACGTCAGAGGCCTAGTCGTCTTTACCTGGGCCAATCTGCGGTAGGCCTATCGCGTGAAAACTATGTACGGTCTGGAACGCGCCCGCATCGCAAGTGGAGCAGCGCGCTTTTCCGTAGAACAGGTCCATCCCCGCAAGTTCGACTTCGGACATGGCATCCTCACCGCGCAGATAGCGGTCAAAGGGGCTGTCGGTTGCGCGAAACTCAGACCCGATAAAGGCCGACCGCGCGGTGCCAATGTGGGTAATGTGAATGTCGGAGGTATCAAGGGCTTCGAATCTCTTGCGGTATTCGGCGATGCTGTCCACGCGTTTGGCAAGGATATCCCACGCGCCACCTTCCCCCATAATCCGCTCTTCTGACACGGCATCGGCGACGTCATTCTCACCTGCATGACCTGACATCTCATCCGGCGACAGGATCGGCAGGATGTTTTGCGCGGCGAGCGCTGAGACAACGGGACGCTCGAGTGTGCGGTCTTTGACCGTGCGGCCGTCGTGGAACATCATGGTGTATTCTTTAGCGCCCATATTAAACAGGGCAGGCGCATTGCGCGGGATACGGGCCTTGGGTGCGTTGCCCATGTCCACGCGGCGCGAAACCCCAAGTCTGACACCGCCTTCACCCACCAATTGAGACATCGCGCCAGAGGTGCCAAGGCTGGAATGGTGGCAGGTGGCACAGGCGATATTCTTGTTTCCCGACAGGATAGGATCGAAAAACAGATCACGCCCCAGCTCGATCAACTCGGCAGGGAACTGGTGGAAATCATCGTCGTTGATGGGCGCGGGCAATGATCCTGCAACCGCCGCAGCACCATACAACAGGCCAGCGCCAAATGCGCCAAGCGTTAAAATCTTCATCACATTGCTCCTCACGAGATTGAGAAGCTTGTTACGAAAATTATGCAAAAATTGCGGTGATTGCTGTGGAAATAGACCGTCGCGTCTCAGGAAGCAGTCAGTGTTTCCAATCCGGTGGACGTTTTTCGATGAAGGCCTGCATGCCTTCGCCAGTGTCCGCGTTGCTGAGGTTTTCGACCATTGCAGCACCGGTATGGCCATAGGCGGCTTGTGTCTGCATACCCAACTGCTCATAGAACGCGCGCTTGCCGATCCGCACAGCGGCCCCCAGCTTGCTCGCGATTTGGTCAGCGAGGGCAGCGGTCTCCTTCTCCAAGGCCTCCGCAGCCACAACGCGGTTGATCAGGCCCAACTCATCGGCCCGCTCCGCATCAATGAAGTCCCCTGTGGTCAGCATCTCGAATGCCTTCTTCGGCGCGATGTTACGGGAGAGGGCCACCATCGGGGTTGAGCAGAAAAGGCCGATGTTCACGCCATTCACGCCAAAGCGCGTGCCATGTGCAGCCACGGCCAGATCACAAGTTGCGACCAACTGGCACCCCGCAGCCGTTGCAATGCCGTGCACCTGCGCAATCACGGGTTGGGGCATGGTTTGGATCTGCATCATGACATCGGTACAGCGCGCCAACAGGTCGGTAAAAGCCGCCGTGCCGCCATCCTCGCTCTGGCGCATCGCCTGCATCTGGCGCAGGTCGTGGCCCGCGCAGAAGGCTTTTCCCGCGCCTGACAGGGTGATCACACGACAATCGGGGTCCTCGGCCAGCGTATCCAACGTTTCTTGTAATGCCGCCAGCATCTCATCGCTGAGTGCATTGAGCCGCTCAGGGCTGTTCATCGTCAGATGTGTGACCGCGTCCCGTTGCGTTACTTCCAGAATTGCCATCTTGCGCCCCCTGTTGCTTAGGGCAACTCTACGCGCAACAGGACAGGGAGAACAAGTATGGCCGTCAAAGGTGAAGTGATGATGCAGGCGCCGGAGCTGATGGCGTTTATGCACGAAGTGTTCCAACAGGTGGCGGATGATTTCAATGTCGAAGAGGTCAAACCAAACGAGGTGACCATGCGGCTGATCATCACTGAAAAGCACCTGCGCCCCGGTGGCACGGTGTCTGGGCCGTCGATATTCGCGCTGGCGGATGTGGCGGCCTACATTGCCACACTGGCGATGATCGGACCCAAGGCTTTGGCAGTCACGACCAGTTGCTCGATTGATTTCATGCGCAAGCCCAAGGCGGGGGTGGATTTGATCGCCACGGCCAAGCTGTTAAAGCTGGGACGACAGCTGTCTGTGAGCCACGTGTTGGTCTATTCCGAAGGTATGGCAGAGCCCGTGGCACAGGCGACAATGACCTATGCAATCCCTCCCGCAAAAGTGATCTAGGGGTACAATTCAAAATTTTGCAGGATTGTATTAAAAAAGGGCAGGGATGAACCCTGCCCAAGTAAAGAGGTCTGGCGCTGCGTCACGGGGATGTCACGCTTGCCAGAACACCTTGCGCGCCTCGTGGTGAGCCGCGTTAGGTGTTAGTCCCACATCGCGCAACTGCCATGCTTCAAGTTGCTGAAGCGACAGGCGGGTGCTGCGGCGGGTTACCCATTTTGTCACGCAGGCTGCAAACTTGACGCTGACCACTGCGAGCAGCGGAAGGCTGCGCGTTGAGTTCAGAACTGCGAGGGAGTCGTTTGTCAGGATCGCTGCGTGTGTCATGGGTAAATCTCCTAAAATGAATTGTATTGACACAATGTGGCGTTGTTGCCATGATTAATTGGTACAATACGATTTTACAGAAAGCCATGGAAACATTGTAATGGATACAATTTGGGTGCCGCAGGTCGATCCGGCGATTAAACCGAAATACAAAGCAGTGGTTCAGGCCATCCGCGATGCAGTGGGCTCAGGTGCGCTGGGGTTGGGTGCAAAGCTACCGCCGGTGCGGGAGTTGGGTTGGAAACTGGAAATGACACCGGGGACCGTGGCGCGGGCCTATACTGTGCTCACTGATGAGGGGCTTCTGGTTGCTGAGGTTGGGCGCGGGACCTTTGTCGCAGATGCCACGCTGGCCGAGCCGCCGCTGAACCTGATGGAGATGGACGTGATCGAGCATCTGACAGGGGGCGATAACTTTGACGTAAATCTGTTCTCGCCGCATTTGCCAAATGGGGGACAGTCCAAACTGATCCGCACGTTGCTGGCGCAGATCGCAAATGATCCACCCTCTGGTGTGATGCATTATCCTTCACGGCGCGGCGGATTGCCCGCGCGTGAGGCGATGATGCACTGGCTGCGCGATACCAACGTCGGTCCGTTGAAGGAGAGCGATATCGTTCTGTCCCATGGCGGTCAAAATTCGATCATGCTTATCTTCCAGACGATCCTGAAAGGGCGCCGCCCTGTGATCTTTGTGGAGGAGCTGTGCTATCCCGGTTTTCGCCGTGTGGCTACGGCATTGCGCGCGGATATTGTGCCAATTGCGATGGATGGGGACGGAATATGCGCCGACGCGCTTGCCGCCGCTGCAGAGCGGTATCCCGAAGGGCAGATTATCTGTACATCGCCGGAAGTTCACAGCCCGACTTGCGGGTTTACGCCGCTGGCAAGGCGGCATGAGATCGTCCAAGTGGCGCGGCGCTTTGATCTGCAAATCGTCGAGGATGATTGCTACCGCATCGGGGAGGCTCAGGCCCCTGGCTACCGCCAGCTTGCGCCTGAGCGGGGTTGGTATCTCACTTCGCTCAGTAAATCGATCACGCCGGCGCTGCGGGTTGGCTGTGCCATTGGCCCGCGTGAGATGTCGCCTGCGCTGCACCGCGCGGCAGAGCACGGTTTTTTCGGGTTGGCCACGCCGATCACCGATCTGGTCGCAGCGCTGTTGTCGCATCCGCAGCTTGACGCGGTGCTGGCACGCACCCGCGGCGGAGTTGCGGATTATGTCAGAGCGGCGGTGAATATGCTGGGCGGTTATGATCTGCGCTGGCGTGAGGATGTCCCGTTTGTCTGGCTCAACCTGCCCGAAGGTTGGCGCGCCAGTGCTTTTTGCCGCGCCGCCGAGACGCGGGGCGTGCGGGTGCGCGCCGCTGAGGAGTTTGCAGTTCGCAATGCCCAAACCCCACATGCTGTGCGTATGGCGATCAACGCTGGTGTCAGCCTTAAAAGTTTCGAGGCGGCAATGGCGCGACTGCGTGATCTGCTGGATAACCCCACAGAGGAGATTGGCGTCTAGCACGCCACTTCTGCGTTCCACAGCATCCCCACCGCCGCTCATGTCGTGCCTTGCGCCGTTGGATCATCCGGTGAATGGGAATGAGCCCAAAGTATGTGGAATGCTTAACTCGATCGCAGCGGCGACAAGTGCAGAAATATTTGGGAGCATTGAAGTATCCGGTTGTTTCCCACAGATTCTATACGCCATGACGGACAGGAAGAAGAGTGGACCTTGGAATGAGGTCAATTTATGGGGTAAAATAATACCTTAATTGTAAGCCACTGATTAGCAATGATATATAGAAGATTGCGGTGCTTGACCCGCACTGTGGCTCGGATATAAGCCCTCCATTACATAGGGGCATCTGCCCCGATACACCACGAACGGGATACCCCTACATGAAAACCTTTTCTGCAACACCGGCAGACATTGACAAGAAATGGATCATCATCGACGCCGAAGGCATCGTTTTGGGCCGTCTTGCATCAGTGATCGCCATGCGTCTGCGGGGCAAGCATAAGCCCTCCTTCACTCCTCACATGGATTGCGGCGACAACGTCATCGTAATCAACGCCGAGAAAATCCAAATGACCGGCAAAAAGCGTGAAGAGATGTTCTATTGGCACACCAACCACCCCGGTGGGATCAAAGAACGCTCCAAGGCCGACATTCTCGAGGGCAAGCACCCCGAGCGTATCGTGACACAAGCCGTCAAGCGCATGCTGCCCGGCAACCGTTTGAGCCGCCAAATCATGACCAACCTGCGCGTCTATGCAGGTGGTGAACACCCACATGAGGCCCAAGAGCCTACTGTTCTGGATGTTGCATCCATGAACAAGAAAAACACGCGGAGCGCATGAGCATGGCTGACGAAATCAACACACTCGAAGATCTCGCATCTGTAGCCGGTATCGAAGCCACTCCAGAAGTCGAATTGACACCACGTGAGCCTGTTCGTGACGAATTTGGCCGCGCCTATGCCACTGGCAAACGTAAAGATGCGGTTGCCCGCGTCTGGATCAAGCCCGGCTCCGGCAAGGTTGTTGTAAACGGTAAGCCGCAGAATGAATATTTTGCACGCCCCGTTTTGCAGATGATCCTGCAGCAGCCATTCGGCATTACTGGTACCGATGGCCAATTTGACGTCTACGCGACAGTCAAAGGCGGCGGTTTGTCAGGTCAGGCCGGCGCGGTAAAGCACGGCGTGTCCAAAGCACTCCAGTTGTTTGACCCGTCGCACCGTGGCGCCCTCAAAGCAGCAGGCTTCCTCACACGTGACAGCCGTGTTGTTGAGCGTAAGAAATACGGTAAAGCAAAAGCGCGTAAGAGCTTCCAGTTCTCCAAGCGTTAAGTTTTACGATTACTTTGGAAAAGGCCGCGCCATTTGGTGCGGCCTTTTTCGTTTGGATAGTCCAAACTGTCACACGCAATGGCCAAGTTTGTCATTTCCCTGTTGAGACGTAAGCCGATACACTGTCGAGGCATACTGATGTCAGGCAGGGAGCACGCACAATGCTAAGAAAAGTAATAACTTTCGGGCTTCTTACTGTATTGCCGTCATGCGGGACGCCTGAATTCAGAGCTGAGCAAGATATATGTAAGTCTACGTGGCTCACTAAAATTCCACCGCAGCTTGAGCAAGAACTGTACAACCGATCCCATACGAGGCTGGTTCCGACGGGTCGATCAACCTGCACCGGGGTCGGGAATTCCGTGACCTGCAACCAAGTCATGCGGACTGAATACTATACGTTACCCGCTGTGCGCACCGTTGATCGAAACAAGCCACGGCGCGACGGAGAGATCAGGCAGTGTACACAACAAAAATGTGCGGCGAAATTCGGCAACGTCGAATGCAAAGCTTAACGGCTTCTGGGTCTTTCGGTGACCAACTTCCCATCCTATATTAGAATTCAGTTAATGAGGGATCTCTATGAAGTACTCTATCCTTGATCTTTGCCCCGTACCCGAGGGCCACACCGCTGTAGATGCCATGCGCAACAGTGCCGATCTGGCACAGCATGCCGAGAGCTTGGGGTATCACCGCTATTGGATGGCAGAGCATCACAACATGCCCGGCATTGCGTCGGCGGCGACGTCCGTGCTGCTGGGCCATGTGGCGGGCAAGACAAAGACCATCCGTGTGGGCGCGGGTGGCGTTATGTTGCCCAACCATGCGCCGCTGAGCATTGCGGAGCAATTCGGCACGCTCGCCACTCTGTATGGCGACCGGATTGATCTGGGGCTCGGGCGTGCGCCCGGTGGTGATCATGCCGTCTGGAGCGCCATGCGGCGTGGGCGTACGGGGGAGGATAATTTTCCCGCGGAGGTGTCAGAATTGATGGGGTACCTTGGCGACGCTGACCCACGCGCTGCTGTTCAGGCGCATCCGGGGCAGGGCACTCATGTACCGTTGTGGATACTCGGCTCGTCGCTTTATGGCGCACAGCTTGCGGCCCATTTTGGACTGCCTTACGCGTTTGCGTCGCATTTTGCGCCTGATGCGCTTGAGGATGCGGCGTATATCTATCGGCGTGATTTTAAACCATCGGCCACGCTTGCGGCGCCAAAATTCATGTTAGCTGTCAATGTGATCGGCGCGGAAACAGATGCGGAGGCGGCTTATTTGCGCACGTCGGTGCAACAGGCATTTGCACGGCTGCGCAGCGGGATGCCCGGAAAACTGCCGCGCCCCGTCGATGATCTCGACGCGGAAATTGGCCCTGCATTGCGGCGCGGTGTAGATCAGGCGCTGCGGATCAACGCGACAGGGGCACCCGAAACGGTACGGCGGCAACTGACGGAGCTAATCGCGAAGTACCAGCCTGATGAATTGATCCTGACAGGGCAAATTCACGATCACGCTGCGCGCAAGCGCTCGTTCACCATTGCAGCAGAAGCGTTGAGCGAGATTGCCCTTGCGGCCTAATCATCCGGCGCAATGAGACCCAATCCGCGCAAGTAAATGCCGATACCCGATTCCAGCAAATCCTCTGGCGGGAAGGGTGACGCGCGGCCCGGTGAATTGCGTGCAAACAGCTCCACCACACCGTGGCTCATCGCCCAGATGTGGGCAGAGAACATGGACGGTGGCGGGCGCTTGTGTTCGGGGATGTGCTGGCTCAAATCGACAGCGGCCTGCTCCAAAACGCCATTGGCGCGGTTTGCGACAGAGGCGAGGGCGGCAGTGCGGTTGATCTGGATCCCGCTTTCGAACATCGCAATATAGTGCCCGGGGTATTTACGCGCAAACGCAAGATAGGCGCGGCCCGTGGCCTCGAATGCTTGCAATGCGGAAGGTTGACCACTTTCATAGGCGAACTGCATCAGATCACCAAAAATCTCGTAGCCTTGAAGGGCGGCCTCCGCGATGAGGTCTTCGCGCCCCTCAAAGTGGCGGTAAACGGCAGCGGGGGTAACGCCCGCCTGTTTTGCAGCCTCCGAAAGCGTAAAGCCGGTCGGCCCGCGCAACTCAATTAACAGGAGTGCGGCATCGACAAGCGCCTGCCGCAAATTGCCGTGGTGGTATCCGCGCTTAGGCATCCCAGATGTCAGGCCCGCCGCAAATGGCGCTGTCGATCGCGCCAATCGCATCAAGGTCTTTGTAGGTATAGTCAAAATGGTGGAGCACGGTTCGGATGGCGCTCAGGCGCGCGCGGCGTTTGTCATCAGAGCGCACAATTGTCCAAGGCGCGTGGACCGTATGACTGCGCACTAGGGTGTCCTGGATTGCCGTGGAATATTCGTCCCACAGGTGCAAACCTTTGACGTCAATCCCGCTGAGCTTCCATTGTTTGAGGGGATCGCTTTCGCGACTGAGCATGCGGCGCAGCTGTTCGGCGCGCCCCACGTTGAGCCAGAATTTGAAAAGATGTACGCCGTCCTCGACCAGCATCTGCTCAAAGGGTTGAACCTGCTGGAAGAATTGTGCGTTCTGTTCTGGTGTGCAAAAGCCAAAGACAGGCTCAACAACACCGCGATTATACCAAGAGCGATCAAAGAAAACCAAGTCCCCTGCGGCAGGCAAGTGTTTGATATATCTCTGAAAATACCATTCGCTCGCTTCTGTTTCGGTGGGCTTTCCCAGTGCGACTATCTGTGCGGCACGCGGATTGAGGTTCATGCGAAAGCGTTCGATCGCCCCCCCTTTGCCCGCGGCATCGCGGCCCTCGAATACCATTGCAATGCGAGTGTTCGTCTCGCGCACCCATGATTGCAACTTCACCAGTTCAATCTGCAAAAGCGCCATCTCACGCTCGTAGGATTTGCGGCCCATGCGGCTTTTATGTGGATAGCTCTCCGTGAGGATATTACCCTTTTTTGCAGATTTGACGGCGCTGCGGACAGCCTTTGGTGCGTCAGTTTTGTAAAAGGCGCTTATCGCACCGTCAAAGGGCAGCTCCATCCTTGGCCTCCAGCCTTGCGTTTTAGACAATATGCGATGTTACGGGGACTTACGCAAACCCGCACGCGTGGCGGCGCGGTCAATGGCGTCCTCGACTGCGCGCGGATCGGCGTGATGGGGCATGTGACCGACCCCTTTGAGCACCGTGAGATTTGCACCGGTCACCTGTTTTGACAGCGGTTCCGAGTGAATGGTCAGGGGAACGATTGTATCGGCATCGCCGTGCACGATTTCCAGCGGGAGCGACAGCCCTTCGTACCGCTTGGACATTTTGACGATATGCGGGCGCAGGGAGTTCACCTGTTGGGCAATGGCGCGCATGCTTTCGCGGCGCAGCGCCAGTGTGGCACCTACATGCTCCGCGTAACCTTCGGGTGCGGGCTGGGGTCTAAAAATCGCCTCGACACTATCGTCGATATAGGATCGCGGTAAAAAGGCGGAGGCAAGCGGCACAACCAGTCCACCGCCCCAAGCGCTGCCCATGACGGTGTAAGTCCAGCCAAGATCACCGGGCCATGGATTGGAGACCGCGCCCAACATCACAAGAGCTGCGGTCTCTTCGGGCTGGCTCAGGGCCCAAGCCATCGCAACGGCACCGCCAAAGGAGTGCCCGACAACGATCGGCCGCTCGATCCCTATGATTGCTGCGGCCTTTTGCAAAAGGGCTGCTTGCTCCATCGGGGTCTCGGTGCGGGTGTTCCATGCGCCGGATTTCCCCTGCATACGCCCGGTCCACCCAAGGCCCGGACGGTCGAGCATGATCACACGGTAGCGGTCCGAAAGGCGGTCGGTGAAACCATATGTCCAATCGCGCACGTTACCGCTGGCCCCGTGCAAAAGCACAAGATCAGGCCCACTGCCCGCGATCAGCACGTGAACGGGTGTGCCGTCCACATCAATAACGCGGCCTTGTGGGGGATAGGCGATGCTTGCCGCTGCTTCACGCGCAGAAGCGCGCCATTGCACAACCCCAATGAACGCCAGAACAACTGTGGCGAACATAAGCATATTAGTTACCAATTTTCTCAATGTCATAAGGCGTTGATTGATAGATTTCCTGTATCCAGTTTCCGTAGAGCAGGTGGGCATGGCTGCGCCAGCGGTTTACGGGCGGCTGGCTGGGATCATCGTCAGTGTAATAGTTTGCAGGCACGTTTATCGGCGTACCTGAGGCGACGTCGCGGTCATATTCCTGCTTGAGCGTGTCACGATCATATTCAAAGTGGTTGAAAATATAGACGGCGCGGTGGGCCGCATCTTCGATCAACGCAGGGCCAACTTCGTCACTGCCCAGCAGGGTTTTGAGAGCGGGCACGGCATCCACTTCATCCTGACGAATTTCGGTCCAGCGGGACACAGGGATCACGCAATCATCCGAGAACCCATTGAGATAGGGGGATGCGGACGCAAGATTAAGGTGCCGAAAGCAGCCGAAGGCTTTGGCATCAAGGATGTGCTTTTTGACACCGTGGAAATGATTGATCATCGCCATACCACCCCAGCATACGGCCATGGTGGATTGTACATTGGTCTGGGTCCAGTCCATCACCCGCTGCAATTCCGCGTAATAGCTCACATCCTCGAACTCCAGATGCTCGATGGGCGCACCGGTGATGATCAGACCGTCGAATTTTTTATCCCAAACCTCTGAGACGGGACGATAAAAGCTCTCCATATGCTCGGCTGCTGTGTTGCGCGTCTGGTGGTCGGACATGCGCAGCAGCGTGAGTTCAATTTGCAAAGGAGTCGCACCGATCAGACGTGCAAACTGGTTCTCTGTCTGGATTTTCTTTGGCATCAGATTGAGCAGCGCGATGCGCAGGGGGCGGATGTCCTGACGGTCAGCTTGGTCCTCGTCCAAGACCTGAACGCCCTCACGGGTGAGAACGTCGTAGGCGGGCAGATTGGAGGGGATCTTGATGGGCATAGGTTTGGTACTTCTTTGTCAGGAGAGGATCACAGATAGGGCGATCATGCGGTCCTCTCAAGGGGGTGCACGGGAGTGTGTTCAGAGCTTGGAGGCGATCAGGGCCTCGAAATCCTCCGTGCAGGTCACGGCATAGATATCTTCAGCTGTAACCGTGATGCCGTGGCGGGCCATAGCAGCATAGCGCGGCTGACGGTGTGCAAGTGCTTGACCATACGTCCAACGGATGAAGGTATCGGGATCAACTTCGTCTTCTTGAGTGTTGTTTTCATTTAAATATTGATCCCAAACCCGCTCCAGAAACGCGGGTTGATAGGCCATTGGCTTTGGCGCGCGGTCAAAGCGGCGGATCAGCTCTTGGGAGTGGGCTTCATCCCCTTTGATCCAGACGAGCAGGCAATGCTCAGACAGTTTTTCGAGCAAAGGATCATTCTTGTCCTCGGTGTCGATCCATTCGCAGATCGAGCCGCCTGTGTCACAGATGAAATGCGGGTAGCCGTACAGGTTTTGCGCGCGCTCGATAAACATGGGCGTATCAATCAACGCTCTGATCTCGGCGTCGCGAAATTGAGCCTGACGGCGGGTGTATTCAGCCATGGGAAGGCCACCCTTAGACGGATCGCCCGGCTTGCCCAGATATGCGGCAACTGCGCTGAGGTCATGGTCGTGGATGTTCGGCTCGATATAGATCGTATCTTTGCGCAGCATTTCGGCCAAGAACGGCTCTTTCATCGCGTGGGCGATCAAATTGTCCTTTATGTGCGCATACATACCGGAAGTGCCGATGCGGTAATCGACGGAGTAGTGAAACCAGCCACCTTGCTCTACCTGCATTTTGGACACATGGGTTTTGCCCAAGCCGGACATGCCAAAGAAAAGCACGGATTTATGCGGCGCTGCGTGCCAGCTTTTTGCATCGGGATAGAGCATTGAGGCCTCCGGGCGTCAGGGTCTGTCTTCCCTAGCGCGGCTGCCGCAGACGGTCAATCATGCGCCCGTCGATGATGATGAGCCCGAGGGTAAGCAGGGCGAATCCCTTATAGGCGTTTGCGCTCAGGGTTTCGCCAAGAACTACAGCGCCTAGTAGGATTGCGATGGGGGTGATCATCAGGGTGACAAGCATCAGATTACCGCTGCCGGCCAGCGCCAGCACACGGTAATAGAGCAGATAGGCCAGCGCCGTAGCCCCAAGCGCGTAATATGCGATGGCCAGCATGGTGCGCGGTTGCAGATCAAGGCGGATGGGGCCGTCGATGATCCAAGCAAGCGGTAGCATGATGAGCGTCGAGGCCGTGAGCATGCCCGCAGCAGCAACCTGCGGGGCCAATCCTGACAGACGTTTGCGCGCCCAGACACCTGCGAAAGCGTAGGATATTGTACCGGCAAGGACAGCCAATTGTGCAAGCGATGTTATGTCAAAGGCGCGCAAGCTGTCGATCCCGATGGCAGTCACCACACCCGCAAATCCCACGGCCACGCCGATTGCTTTGCGCGCAGACAAGTTCTCGTCATTCAAAAGGAGGGCCGCGACCAAAACGCCGAAAATGGCGGTGGCAGCGTTGAAGATCGAAGTGAGGCCGGAGGGGATGTAAAGCTGGCCCCATGCCATGAGCGAAAAGGGGATGACGTTGTTGAGCAAACCCATGCCAGCGAAAGAAATCCAGACGCGGCGGCCACGGGGCAAGGGCATGCGGCGGATGATCACGTAAATCCACAGGACCAAAGTTGCCCAACCGACACGGTGTGCCACTGCTGTAAGCGGCGGCACCTCGTCCAATGCGATACGAATCGAGAGGAACGATGCGCCCCAGAGGAGTGCGAGCAGAGCCATTAAGCCCCAGCTTTCGTTGGAAATTGTGCGTTCAGTCATGGGGTGGGTGTACGGCGTTGAAGATCAACCCACGATCCGAAAGATGCGCAAATGCTCATGTCTTCTTGCGGGTTTCGTTCCAGATGTTGAGATAGTTTGCCGCGAAGATCACAACTGCACCGACAAAGACCCAAACCTCCAGTGGCTCATCGTAAAGCACCATGGCCACAATCGCGATCACGGGCAGCCGAGCGAAATCAATTGGCACAACGACGGTCGCGGGCGCGATGGACAGCGCATTGGTCAGGCAGAAATGTGCCATCAGTCCCGCGCAGCCGACGAGGAAAAGAAGCGGGAAGCTCGACGCGGTGGGCAGGGCGATATCCCCGTCAAATCCTGCGGTAATCAGGCCAAATACAAGCTGCATGGCGGTGAGATAGAACAGAATACAGGTGATAGAGTTATCGCGGGTTAAACGTTTGGTCAGCAGAATCGTCAGGGCAAAGAAGATCGCTGCGGTGGCGGCGACGACCAGGCCGATTTGAAAAGTCTCGGGGTTGGGGCGTGTGACGATCAGGATGCCGATGAAACCCAGTATGGCCGAAAGGGTGCGAAGGCGGGTCATCCGCTCGCCCAGCAGCAGGGGCGCAAGGATCACCACCCAAAGCGGTGAGGTGAACTCAAGCGCGAATACTTGGGCCAGCGGGATCACGGCCACGGCGTAGAACCACAGGTTTTGGCCGGTGAAGTGAAAGACGTTGCGCAGGAAATGCTGGCGGATGTTGCTGGTCTGTACCTCGTGCCAGCGCTTGTTCAGCGTGGTGAGCACGATGACGATGATCACGCCCACAAGGCTGCGGTAGAACATGATCTCGAACGTATCGTATTCGCCTGCAAGCTCACGGCCCGCCACGGCCATGAACGAGAAGGAGACAATCGCTCCTGTCATCCAAAGCGCAGCTTTGAGCACCACGTTCATGCGCAGTGCAAGCCGCCCATACCATTAGAAGAAAAGCTGTGGGAAAGGTGAGCGCTCACTCCCATTCGATTATCAATCTGTATCTTAAGGCATTGATCTTTTGATACAAATAAAAATTCCATCTTGCATACACCGTCAATTAGACCGCCAAATGCAGCGGCTCTTGAAATTATTGGCCTTTTTATTCGTTTCGCGAAAACCGTACGTTCGAGAACTATCGGTATTCAAACAATTTTATGAAGCCACCCACTGACGTTGCCCGCATGATCTGATATTGTACCGAAACCGACGAGATTACCAAATAACGAAGTATACCAAGAAATTCGACAATGCGAGCTACAAACTGGCCGTCACTCAACTGGGAAGACCGTTCTTCACGACACTGTAAGAAGCAGGTACGACTTCTATCGGTGCGCGGATCCATGTCCATAGATGCCCAACACTCTTTTGCCCGCCGCACAGTGTGCGACGTGTACTGCGGCAGAGTGATTATCTGACAGCAGTTGTGATAAAACCGTTGGGCCAGATTGCAGCAATTGCCGAGTGAATTTGATCGGTTAATCGCGTGACCTAGCAAGATGGCATGCCAACTATTCGGTTTTTCCTGACAGTGATTTCGCGCCTTTATCTGCGCGCCGGAGTTTCGCAAAGCCGGGATCAGTTGCCATGAAGCGTTTGACCATCGGTGCGATCAATTTCGCGGGATCCTTGATGGTTTGTCCGGTTTCCCGCTCCAGTACCTTTGCATAAGCAATCAGATCGTAATGGACGGGCGCTGGCAGTTCCACTGTCAGTTTGACCGGTTTGTCGTTCGACAAAGCGCCCAGTTTCAATTTGGTCATCAGTGACCTCCTTGGGGTTCGAGGATCAGATCGCGGGTCACGATCATGCGGACCGGAAACCCGGCCGGATCGTGAGGGTCAGCGGTATATCAATCTAACGACGCACGATTTCGCGCTATCTGCTCCGGGTTGCCGTTCCAGAACGATGGAATGGCCGTTGTGCAAGATGATCCGAGTCCAGACAAGCAGGATGCGGCGTTGGTCGAAGCCGACGCCA